>NZ_PSLQ01000007.1:0-77021 GCF_040289685.1 Pyrinomonas sp. | reverse complement strand
TGGCGTGCCTTGACCGCTGGTGATCGTGCCAGCCGACACGGTCCAGTTATAGGTCAGCGTGCGATCCGCCGGTGCGTCCTGCACGTTGGCCGTGAAGGTGATCGGCTGACCTTGCAACACCGGCTCGGTCGGGCACGTCACCGAAATCGTCGGGCAGGTCGGCGGTGGCGACGGTGGCGGCGGGCATTCGCCCACTGTCACGCTCGTCGAAGCAAAAGAGACGCAACCGCAACCATCATCCACTTCGACGTTGGCCGTATAGGTTCCCGGCTGCACGCCCGACAGATCCCACGTCACGTTTGGACCTTCGCCGATGATGCGACCAGCCGTAACGCTCCAGTTGTAAAGGAGCGTGTCGCCATCAGGATCGGTCGCTGACGCCGAAAGCTGCACGCGCGAATCGGGCGGATTGGCCTGCGACGGGTCGCGCGGGCAGACTGTGATTGAGGTCGGATTAGCCGTCACCGAGACGGTCGGCGGTTGGTTCGGCAAGAATTCTGGCGCACGCTCATTGCGTCGTCCGACAAAGAACTGGAACAGGTATCCGTTCGGATCGTCTGATGGCGTGAAGCCACGCGGGAACGTTCGGCTGAAGTGATCCTGATCCTGCTGATTCAGGTGGCGACGGTAAGCTGCGCTGAAGCCCATGTAGCGCGTCGGGAAGATGCGCACGCCGAGCAACGCATCAACGGGACTGTTCTCGAAAGCGTTGGGCGTGCGTCCGCCGACGTACTGCGTCGAGCGAAGTTCCGCGATGGGCTGGAAGTGCTTGTTGACCGGAAAGTCGAAACCGACCCCCGCAATGAACTCATCGGGCCGGTCGAGCAAGCTGACTTTGCCCGTGCGGAAGGCTTCGCTCCGCGGATTGCTGTTCAGGATATACCCGAAGTTGACCGAAATATTGACCGATCGACTTACGCGGCCATCTGCGAAGAAGATCAAGCCGAAATCGCCGATATCGCCGCCCGGGCTGGCACCGCGCTGCAATTGGTTGAAGCCCGCAGCATCATCCGCTTTGTCGGCGTAGAAACGATAGAACGGAATCAAACCGACGCCGAGCGGATTGTTCGGCCCGGTGAAACGGAACTTCGCGCCGACGACGAAGGTGCTGAAGGCCGATTCGCCGTACAAGCGGTTGATGAACGGCGCGTCCGGCAGATAGGCCGGCTGAAGCGTCGAGGTCACCGGACCTACAATGGTCGGTTGCCCGCCGGGGGTAAAGCCCGGAATCGCCCCAGTTGCCAACACTACACCAGGCAGGATGCTTCCAAAGACCGAACCCAAGCACGGGAAGTTAGCCGCCGCGCCAAATCTCGATCCCCCGCCAGTCGGCGACCCGATCTGCGCGTTGAAGCCCGGGAAGCCAAACCTGCCGCCAGGAGGCCCCGGAGCCAGTCCGAAGTTCCCGCACGAGCCGCCCACATACGGGAACGGGACGAACGGCTGCGAGTTAGGTGGACGATAGAGTGCCCCGCTAGCGGCGACCTGCGTCCCGACGTTCGGCCCTGTCGGCGCGAGCACAATCGCCGGGGCGCTGAAGAAGCGCGAGTTCGGCAGATAAAAGCTCGACAGGTTTCGTGGGCTGTTGACCTTGATCCCACGGTAAGCGTCAGTGTTGAAAAATAGCTCTAGGTAGTCCGAAAGTCCGATTTGAAAGCTAATCGGCGCTTCCGTGATGTCGACGTTACCTGGATCGCGGTCGTAGTTGCTATATCCGAAGCTAAAGGTGAACTCTCCGCGCCGCAGTGTCTGTCCATCGTAGATGGTGAACAGACCGGTCGGCCCACCAATGGGGCCGCCCGTGCCGACGGTCGGAGCCAGATTCCGCGGATCAGTCTCCGGCCTGAGGGTTTGCGCGGACGCTGCGGCACATAACATCACAATGGCGAGCGCAGCAACGAGCGCTCCTCTCGCGAATCTCATCGCATTCCTCCTGCGAAACGAGTTGTTTCAATTTATTCAATCGCTTCAATCTCTGATCCATTCGCTCCCGCCGCGCAGGCGAGATGGAATCGTAGAACCAGAGCGATCTTGCGTCTCGGATGAGAACACAAGATCGGAGACCGCACGTCCTTCCGAGCAAAAGACGTGCCGCCACATCGGCAAACGGTCGCTCAAGCCCGCTTGTCCTCGGTTTGGTCCGGCTCGGTCGGAACCGAAGCGCGAGCGTTCGAATATCATTTTCCGTGTCAAAAATCTAGTTCGCTCAACCGTTCCGGTGGTCCATCCGGACGGCGCGCGCCCGACTTGCGCGTCGGCTTCCGGCAGACCATACCCCAGCTCGGCGCGGAAATCAAGTCTTTTTTACGACTTAGCCGAAAAATTTTCCGCCCCTCGCCTCGTCAGGCGTAGAACCCGCGCATGCGCGTGTCGTAGGCCACACGGTCAATGGCCAACATGTATGCCGCCGTCCGCGTATCGACCCGGTGGCGTTCGGCATAGCGACAAACGTCATTGAAACTGGCGACCATAACATCTTGGAGCCGCTCGTTGACCACATCCTCTCGCCAGAAATAGCCCATGCGGTCTTGCACCCACTCGAAATACGAGACCGTCACGCCGCCGGCGTTGGCCAGAATGTCTGGGATGACGAAGATGCCCTTCTCGTGAAGGATGCTGTCGGCGGCTGCGGTGGTCGGGCCATTAGCTCCTTCGGCCAATACTTTGCACTTGATGCGGTCGGCATTGTGCGACGTGATCTGATTCTCCGTCGCGCACGGGGCCAAGACGTCGCAATCGAGTTCAAGCAGTTCTTGATTGGTGATCTGCTCAGCTCCCGGGTAATCCTCGAATGAGCGCGTGCGCTGAAGGTAATCGAGCGCTGCCGGAATGTCCAACCCGTTCGGATTGTATATGCCGCCGTGAATATCTGAGATGGCGATTACCTTGTAACCCGCCTCGTGCAGCAAGCGTGCAGCCGTTCCGCCGACGTTGCCCGCACCTTGCACCACGACGCGCGTTTGCGGCGGCGTCATCTTGAAACGCTTGATCGCCTCATTGATGACGAACAGCAGGCCGCGCCCGGTCGCCTCGCGCCGTCCCGCCGATCCGCCCAATTCCACCGGTTTGCCCGTGACGATGGCCGTCACCGTGTGACGCGCGTGCATCGAGTAGGTGTCCATGATCCACGCCATGGTCTGTTCATTGGTGTTCATGTCGGGCGCGGGCACATCCTTTTCCGGTCCGATGATATCGATGAGTTCGGCAGCATAGCGGCGCGTCAGGCGCTCCAGTTCGCCCTGCGACATCTGTTGTGGATCGCAGATGATGCCGCCTTTGGCGCCGCCGAATGGAACGTTGACGACGGCGCACTTCCACGTCATCCACGCGGCAAGAGCCCGTACCTCGTCGAGCGTTACGTCCGGCGCGTAACGGATGCCGCCCTTGGCTGGTCCACGCGCGAAATTGTGCTGTACGCGGAACCCCTCGAAGACTTGCATCCGTCCGGAATCCATGCGCACGGGGATGTAAACTTTCAACTCACGATTAGGCACGCGCATGACGGCATACAGATCGGGATCGAGATCAAGCAATTGGGCCGCTCGATCGAAACGCGACATCATCGACTCAAATGGGTTCTCTTCTTTGATCTCCTTGGCATCATCTACCATCGGACTCGGCATGACTCACCTCCAAATGCTTGAAGAGCATCCATCGCACTTCATGGATGGTCGATCGTTCTATCTTCTCACGCGCGGTCATCTGCAAGGCGCAAGGCTTCGTTCATCGCACCGGAACGAAAGCCGTCGAGATCGAGCGTGACGTAGCGGAAGCCGAGCGCGCGAAACTTCTGACCGATGACGGCAAAAGCCTCGTGATTTAAAATGCGGTCCATTTCTTCGCGCGCAATCTCCAACCGGACCAAATCGCCATGATGGCGGACGCGAAAGACGCGCAGGCCCATCTGGCGCAAGATCTCTTCGCCGCGCTCGACCGTGCGCAAGCGCTCGACGGTGACCGGCAGACCGTAAGCGATGCGCGATGAAAGGCACGGGCTGGCGGGCTTATCCCACGTCGGCAAACCGAGCGCGAGGCTCCGCTCGCGCACCTCAGCTTTGGTCATGCCGACCTCGATCAACGGACTGCGCACGCCATGTTCGCCCGCCGCTCGTCTTCCTGGACGATGGTCGTTGAGATCGTCGAGTGTCGAACCGTCGAGGATGAACTCGATGCCGCGCGCGCGCGCGATCGTCGTTAACTTTTCGTAAAGCTCCGTTTTGCAGAAGTAACAACGGTCGGGAGAGTTCGCTCGGTAGCGCGGGTCGTCCAGCTCTTCGGTCGAGACCGTTTCGTGATGCAAACCGAAACGTTGCACGATCCCTTCGATCTGAGCGCGCTCGTGCGACGCAAGGCTGGCGGAAAGCCCCGTCACGCACAGGGCCCGTTCGCCCAGCTCCTCGGCAGCCACGCAAGCGACGTACGTGCTATCGACGCCGCCCGAAAAAGCGACGATCACCGCATCCATTTCACGCAACAGCGCGCGAAGCCGTTGCTCTTTACCTTTCGCATCGCTCGCCTCACACGCCTTGCCCATCGACTCTCGAATGCTCTTCATCTCCAGCGCTGCCTGCGATCTGCCGCGCTGCATGTTAACGCAGCCGTTTCGCGCGATGCAAATCAGGAAGCGCAGTCGACTGCATCGCCTTTAACTTGCGGCGAAACGACAGAATCGATTGGTTCAACACAGAGTGAGAACTGATTAAAAAGCAGCGACGCCCCACCGCAGAGTTCAAACGGAAGCGGGCTGGCAAAAGCGCGTGGAATTCAGGCGGTGAAAGGGAGAAGAACGTCGCCTCCTCCCTTCCCGTTAACGAGTGAAGCCAAGATCATCCGGCAGCCGCGCGACGAATCGGCCATTCCCTCTTCGTTCGCGAGTGGGCGCCGGATTTTTTGCGATCGCGCGACTCTGATTCGCCAGCTTTAGCGCATCGCCATGGGGCCGCTGAACTGATCTTCCACTGTGATCGCTTCCAACCGCGGCGTGGCGCGAGTGTGGCCAACGATGACGATCGTGTAAGTTTTACCAGCGTCGAACTTCACGTTGGAGATTGAAAGCATGGGACGGTTCTGTCCTTCTGGACGAATTTCGAGCGTGCCGGACATGGGATCAACCTCTTTGTATCCGCCTTCGGAACGGAAATTGATCCCGCTAAACAACGCTTCATTCTTGCCCTGCGGATAAACGTCGATCTCACCGGCATCGTTGGAAGCGTTGATGACGCGCACGCGAGCCTTGCCGCTCGACGGCGGAACTAGTTCATCTTCAAGCACGCGCAACGTGACCGCGCGACCATCTTCTCCCGGCAATGCGATCACCGTGTAATGCTTGCCGTCGCCCAAGCCTTCGCTGTTTTCCGCTAAAGGCTGCGCTGCATCCATGCCGGCTGGACGCAGACGAAAAGTGTGACGCTCGCCCGATAGCTCCTTGTATGGCGTGACGGTCTTGTATGCGACGCCGCTGAAAGCCTTCTGGTCATCCACGAAGACATCGACGGCAGCAGCACCCGGCACGGCGTGAATGACGCGCACCAGCGCATTATCCCGCTTTTTGACCTCCTCAGCCGGCGGCGCCGTCGAACTCCCGCGTTCGGTCTTGGTCGTCACCGGTTGATTCTGATTCGCTTCCCGACTACACGCGCCGCTCAACAGAGCGAGGACGAAAAGAAAGCCGACGAAAACTTTGCTCTTCATCTTCTTCTATGGCTCCTCATCCTTGAAATCCTGCAATAACGTTCGACTCGCTCGGTCACACGCTTTTGGACGCTCGATCCGCAAGCGTGCTATTATCGAACACGAAAAGCCGAACAACTGGGAGAAAAGCAATTTCCATGCGCAAGCGTCGAACAAGGTCTTATGTGAGCGGCGTCTTTGCGTTGGCGTTGGCGCTTGCTCCATCTACCGCACCGATCCGCGCGCAGATAGTTCAAATCTCAACACACGCCCCCATCGAAACCAAGCAAGAACCAGCGCTTGTCGAAGACGACCCGATCAAACTCTTCGAGCGCGGTCAGGATGCCCACGCCCGCGGCGATTACGCGCGTGCCATTGCGTTCTATGAGCAAGCGCTCAAGCTGCGCCCAGAATTTCCCGAAGCTGAGTTCCAAAAAGCAATGGCGCTGTTGGCAAGCAAACGGTCCGCTGAAGCCAAAGCCGCTTTTGCTCGCGCTACCGAGCTTCGCCCTGACTGGGTCTTCGCTTACGCGGCGTTCGGTTCCGCCTTGGTGACAACAGGCGACGCCGCCGCCGAGAAGATCTTGCGCCAAGCGCTCGCGCTCGAACCGCGGAACCGGCAAGCCATCGTGGCGCTCGCACGTTTGAAGGAGAGAACAGGCGATCTGATGGAAGCGCTTCGGCTCATAAAACAAGCGACTGCGCTCGCCGATGCGACCGCCGCTGACTGGCATCAGCGCGCGTTGCTGGAACTGGCAAGCGGCGATAAGCGCGCGGCGCTCGCTAGTCTGGATCGCGCGTTGACGCTCGATGCGGACGACGTCAAAGCCCGGCTTGCGCGC
Organism: Pyrinomonas sp.; assembly: GCF_040289685.1. Lineage (NCBI taxonomy): Bacteria > Pseudomonadati > Acidobacteriota > Blastocatellia > Blastocatellales > Pyrinomonadaceae > Pyrinomonas > Pyrinomonas sp. The sequence goes on along the minus strand of NZ_PSLQ01000007.1, from coordinate 70,509 downwards.
GCGCGTCTGCTCATTGAACTCAACGAGCCCGAACGCGCCATCGGCGATTTGCGCCTCGTGACACCCTCAGACGAAGCGTTGAAGATCGAGCTGGCAACGCTGTGGGCGCGAATTGGGCGTCGTGCTGAAGCGATTCGATGGCTCGACGCGCTCGGCGAAGCGACCAAACAACGCTCCGACGTCATCGCTTTGCGCGCGCAACTCGCCGATGAGATCGGAGAAGCAGAACGCGCTGCGCTCGAACAAGCGCTGTCGCGTGATCCGCGAAACAGCGCGCTGCTTGCGCAATTGGGCGAAACCTATCGCCGCAGCGACCCGACTAAATCGCTCGACTACTACCGTCGCGCCGCCGAACTCGAACCGAACAACGTCGCTTACATCGTCGGTTACGGCGCGGCGCTGGTCCAAGCGCGGCGCTTCGCTGAAGCCGTCACCGTGTTGCGCAGCGCGCTCGCAGTGGATTCGGCTAACTACGCCGCGCACGCCAATCTCGCCGCCGCTCTCGACGAGCTGAAACTCTACGATCAAGCGCTCATCGAATACGAGTGGATCCGGCGCGCGCGTCCCGACGTGGCGATCACCGATTACTTCATTGGACGCGCGCTCGATCTTCTGGGCCGGTACGAGGAGGCGCTCGCCGCTTACGAGCGGTTTCTCGCGCGCGCCGATGAGAAGAGAAACGCGCTGGAGATCGAGCGCGTGAAATTGAGACTGCCGAGGCTGCGGGAGCAGATCGAACGACACGGGAAGAGAGGGCCGTAACGACGAGCGACAACACACCATGAAAGACTCGCGACCAAAAGCTTCGCATATGTGCTCCGTCAATACGCCGCCGAGCGAAACAGGCGGGCCAGCCTTGCTCCAGCCGTCTCTTTTCGGAGCGAACGGCTTGCGTTTACTCGCCGCGCTCTTTTGCCTGCTGCTTGCCGCGGCAACGAGCGGCATAGCGCAGGAAATCTTTCAAGCGCCGCCGCCGCTCGTTCTCATCCCGAAAGAAGAAAGGGAGCGTTTGGCCGCGGCGCGCGATGCGAAAGCGCGCCTGCACCTTAGTTTGGAGCTGTCGGAGGCGAGGCTGATGCGGGCCGAAAAACTCGTCGGCGCGCAGATGTACGACGACGCCGTCAAAGAACTCGGCATCTACCGAGCGATCATCGAAGATGAGCTACGCGCACTCAAAGCAAGCAACGCTGGCGTCAATCGTCAACGTGATCTCTACCGCCGCTTCGAGATCGGGCTGCGCGCGCAACTATCGCGCCTTGAAGCTATTCGGCGCGTCATGCCTTCGGAACAATCAGCCAACATGCGCGCCTTAGTTCGCGCGACGCGCCGCGTGCGCGCCGAGGCGTTGAACTCCTTCTACGGTTATGTGGTGATCCGTGAATCCGACGACGAGGGAGAAGAGGACGACGGCGCAGAAGCGGCAAGCGAACAAATGCGCAAACGAGACGAACCATGAACGAGCCGAAGAAGCTGCAGATGATCCTTCACGCTCAACCTAGCAAAGCGATTTCGCTCTTGCGATCTTGGTTGATCTTGCTCCTCGCCGTCTTGCCGCTGCTCGGCGGCGCTGTTGCGGCGCAACAACGCGACAATCTGACGCCGCAAGAAGCCGACCGCGTGCGCGACGCGCAACGGATCGATAAACGCATCGAGGTCTTCATCAAGATCATCGACCGCCGTCTTTCGTTGCTAACTGGGCAAGCGCCTTCCGACCGAAAAGTCAAGCGGGAAAACGAGGAGTGGGGCGAAGTTCGAGGGACGCGCGCTGAACTGTTGAGCGATATCGCGCGCACCATTGATGAAGCGATCGACAATCTGGATGACGCGGCAACGCGCCCGGCGCAAAAAGATTTTCTCAACAAAGCTCTGACGAAGATGGCCGAGGCGGCTGCGCGCTACATCGCGCAGCTCGCCCCGCTTCGTGAGCAAGGTCTCGACCGGCAAGAACGCGAGATGCTGGAAAAGATCATCGAGAGCGCGCAACAGATCATCGACGCCGCGAGAGCGCGCCCCCAAACCACGAGCGAAGTAATTCGGCTCGATCCGATGAGCAACGCCTATCGCGTTTGAAGAGGGAGTCGCTCATCCAACCAATTGAAATTCGCCATCCTTAAAGGCTGCGTTCGCTGACGAAGCGGCCAAAACTTTGTTCGCCAGACCCTCAGCTCACTGAATTCGGGTTCGGTCGGCGCCCCAGTGTGAGTCTGATTCGACGTCGCGCTTCCGACTCTCGGATCATTGCAGAATCGGGTGACCTCCGCCGCGACTGTGGTCAGCCGTTTGACGGAAGAGCGACGGATCATTGTGAAAGAGCACGAGGTGTTCGCCTTCGTAGCGAACTACGTCGGCGACCCTCTTCCAATCGCGTTCGTGCTCGGCGATGACGAAGGCGCAAGGGTCGAAGCTGAGCACCATTCCCGCAGCATAGACAACACCGCCCTGGTCGTAAATGCTTCCAGCGTACTGCGCTGCTGGGATGGCGATGTCCGGCGAGTAACGACCTTCGCGGTCCGCAGTCCTATCGGCGCGCGCGATGAAAACGGTGTAATCGCTATGGCGCAAGCGGCGGCGATAACCGTGTCGGTGTGCGATGTCGAACAATGTTGAGAGTCCATCGTCGATTGCGCGCAAGATTTCCGCGGGCGGTTCAGTGCGCGCGCGCACCAACGTTCCGCGCGGCGTCTTCGTCGCATACAGGAAGCGATCGCCTGTTACGCGCTCGGCGCGAAATAACAGCTCATCGCCGTTTATCGTGTCGGATGAGTTTCCAATGGCGATCGCGACGCTGGCGAGACAAGCGGCGGCGATGGCTGCCCATTTTCCGCTCGAAACGCTTGTTCTGTTCACGCTCATGGAGTTTGTTCTGCTTCGACCCGAGGTTGAAAAGGCCAAACCGAAGCGTGGCAGTCCCTTTTCGCAACCACCACGCTTCGGCTCGGCCTGCAACGATCAAGGCTTTCCCCGGCCTTTTCCCTCTTGCTTTTCCCCTTGCTTGTCTCGATCCCCTTCTTCGTCCTTCTTTTTATCTTTGTCCTTGTCCTTACCCTCGCCCTCCTTCGGCGCTCGCACGATCACGCGCGGGCCGTCTTTGGGCGGAGGCTTCTTCCCTTGAAGCTCTTCTCCGTGAAGCGCCAAAGGGGCCAAGAAGAGCACAATCGCCACCGCTAAACACTCTTTGAGTAAGCCCTTCAATGCTCCGTTCCTCCTCATGTCTAACTGCGAGGCGCGCATGGGAGGAGAGGTCAACAACGCGCGTCCTTATTCCTCGCTCTCGAGAAAGCAAAACCGATGCCATGCGCTCGAAATTTGTTTCTTCTGCGCTTGCGGTTTGCCAAACGCGAGGCGAACGCACCGTTTCCGGCAAGCGCTACACCTTATCGTGCATCGCTGTGCGCTCGCCTTTCTTCGCTGTAAAGAACGCATCGCCAAAAGCCATCATCGGGCAAATGCTCGCCGAGCACACGGTTGTTCGTTGCGAACCAAGCGCGTGCCTTCCGTCGAGCGAAAGGTCAATGGGCGACTTTCGCTTGCCTCTCATGCGAACGAAGGCGGCCGAAATTCGCTCCCACGCCAAACCAGAGTTTAGGAGTTCGGCGATCAACCTTTCTTCTAGGCGTCGCGTTCGAAATTATAGCGCGCACTAAACGAGAAGTTTAGAAAGACATTGGCGATCAACGGCGCACTACCACGCGCGCGCTTCCTACATTACCGCTGTCGTCGAACGCGCGCAAGGCCACCGTTCGCTCTCCGCTGCTGACAGCGGGGTCGAATTCCACGACGTAGGTTTCGCGCGGCCCATCGGCGAGGCCATCTTCCGGAAAGATCGTCGACCATGGCCCCCCATCGATGCTCACGTCAGCGCGGCGCACCATTCCGGTCGCATCTTCGACGGCGAATCGAACGCGCACGCGATTGCCCACCAACTCCGGCGCGCTGGCCCGCACCACGGGCGGCGTATTATCGACCGTCACCGGATCGGTTGTTCGTTCGCCAGATAAAGCGCGTCCCGGTGGATTATCCGGTTGATCGCTTGCCACGATCTTGAAGATGTAGCGTCCATCGGCCAGCGTTGCGCCATCAACGGTGTAGAAGTTTTCGCGCAACTTGTCTTTGAGCAGACGAAAACGCGTTTCGTTTAGCGCCCGATAGTAGATCGCGTACTCGAGCGCATCACCGTTGCGATCCTCGGCCTGCCACTGCAAAGAGATAGCGCCGCGCTGATAGACGCGCCGCGGGGCAACTTGCGTTGGCGCGCCAAAGAGCGTGGGGTCGAGTCCTGAGGCTTCGATGTTGGGGTCGATTTGCGGTTGAATCGCCTGCTGCAATCCGACGCCGGGCGGCAGCACCGTGATTGATACCACTTCAGGCGCGACGTTGTTTGGCAAGTATGCCAGCTTGACCTCTTCCACGCGCGCTGGTCCACCGCTTGCGCGCAACACGGCGCGCCACTGAATGAAACGCGCGCGCGGGCTAGTGATCGGCGCGCCGTTTGGATCGCGGTATGGGGCGCTCCATTCGCTCCACGTCGCATCGGGCCGCTCGGTGTTACCCGTGCGCGTCTGCAGTTCGACGGCACCGCTGCCGCGCCACCAGATTCTTCCCCATGAAGCGACGAAACGCGCGTCGCGCACTGGCGATTCGTAGCTCCCTTCGGTTACCGTCTCCGACGTCAAGCGGAAGAGTTTGCCTTGATTGCTCGACGCGGCGAAGATCTGCTCGCCGCGGGCTACGAGCACTGAGATCTGATCCTCGGTGGATTGGACCAACAACGTGTCGCGCCCGCCATCGCTGACGGCGTAGATACGCCCCTTATCGCCGGTGCCAACCAAGACGCCGCCTTGCGGTGCAGCAGCGAGAGAGAAGGCCGTCACCGTGTTCGAACTCCACACGACGTCGTTGCTTCCGTCAGGAAGAAGGCGAAAGACGGCGCTGCGCGCGCCGCTCAAGTCATTGCGGCTTCGCGCCGGAGTCGGCTGCGCTGGCGGCGCGCTGCCCACCTCCTCGACGACCGAAACCGAAACGCTCGTTTGCGCGGCTGGCGGCGCGGCTGATGGCGATGTCGGCGTTGATGGACGTGCAGCGCTAGAGGCTGCATCGCCCAACGCGAGCGCGTAGATGGTTCCATTGGGCGAGACGGCGAGCGCGTGAATTTCACGCAACGGGGAATCGAGCAAAGCGAACACGCGCCCGTCCGGTCCAATGCGCAGCACCAGTCCTCCCGGGTCCGTTCCGGCGATCAATTCGCCACGGCCATCGACGACGAGCGTGATGACGTTGGTTTCGTTGATGTCCGCCAACAGCGAGTCTTCAGCTTTCGCGCCCGGCCCGCGAACGCGATAGATCTTGCCCTGATCGCCTGTGCCGACGGCCAGCGTCCCATCCGGCAAAACCGCGAGCGACCAGATGTATTTATCGGGCGGATCGAAGTAGATTTCCGCGCGCCCATCCGATGCGATGCGGTAGACTTTGCCATCGGGCGACGTTCCGGCATAAAGAGCGCCATCCCGTCCGACGGCTAGCGCGGTCACGTCCAATTCCGGCGCATCGTAAAGCAACGCGCCGCCTCCGTCAGGCGCGATGCGGAAGATTTTGCCATCGTGCCCCGTGCCGAGATAGACGTTGCCCGCGCTGTCAACGGCGCTGGACCAGACGTAAGATTGCCCAGTATCGAACAACGGCGCAAAACGCGGTGCGAGCGTCAGCGCTCCAGCGTCCGAGATTGACACGCCACGCGCATCGCCGCGCAACAGCTCCGCGCGCGACTCTATGCCCCAAATCACCGGACCGCCACCGCGTCCTATAGAGACCAAGACGAAGATCGCCGTCGCGGTGACGGCGAACGATTTGACGAGAAATCTTGTGTTGACCATTCCTTCTGTTTTGTCCGTAATGAAGAGATAGAAGCTTGCGTCAGGCACCGACGTAGCGAGCATACAAGGCGCGCGCCCGCGCCGCGTCCTCTGTGCCTCGGACAATGGCGCGACCATCCTCGAAGACGGTCAGTTCGTAATCGCCGAGACGCACGCGTACAAGATAAGGATTGGCTTGCGCTTCGCCGACGGCGCGGAACCGCTCGAAGATCTCAGCGAGATTGAGCCGTCCGCGATTGAGCGGCGTGATCTGCACGGCGTCGCGCCCGCAAAGCACGACGATCTGATCTACGGCCTCGGCTTCCAATGCAGGATAGCTCGTCCCTCGACACACCGGACACCCTTCGTCCGGCGTTCCGAGCGGAACGCGACGCCATTCATTACGCCATAGGTCGAACTGCATCAGCGAACGGTGCAGCGCTTGGTGACGCCCCGTTAGAATCTTCAGCGCTTCGGCTACCTGCACGGCAACCACCGTCGCGATGATCGGCATGATGACGCCCGCCGTGTCACACGTCGCTCCGCTTCCTGCTTGCGGCACGTCCGGAAAGAGACAACGCAAGCATGGCGTTTCGCGCGGAAGCACCGTCATCGTCAGACCGTAAGCGCCGACCGCTGCGCCATAGATCCACGGCACGCCGCGTTTGACGCATGCGTCGTTGATGACGTAGCGAGTCGAGAAGTTGTCCGTACCGTCAAGCACCAAGTCGCAATCAAAGAGCAGTTCTTCGATGTTGCTCGCATTGACGTCGACAATACGACTCTGCACTTCGACTTCGGAGTTGATCGCGCCGAGATGCGCCGCACAAGCGACCGCCTTCGGCGTCCGTTCGCGCGCATCTTGTTCGGTGAAGAGCATCTGCCGATGGAGGTTGGAGAACTCGACGAAATCGCGATCGGCGATCAGCAAGCCGCCGATGCCAGCGCGCGCGAGCATCTCAGCTTGCAACGAACCGAGCGCGCCGCAACCGACGATGAGCGCGCGTGACTGCCGCAGGCGCTGTTGCCCGCGCTCGCCGATTTCGGCGAATAGGATCTGCCGACTGTACCGATCTTCCATGCGGAAACAGGCTTTTTGGAGAAAGACCTTTGCGCCCCAAGCGACGAATCCCTTCTGTTTGACGATCGGCCCGACTCGCGCTAATCGCAAGGTCGATCCGAAGGACGATTCGTGCCTGAGCGCCGCGACACTTCTTACGTCACTCGTCTCGAGCAGAACGTTCGCTCAACGCTTGCCGCGCGGCTTCCAGCATCGCTTGGCGCGGAGCGCTTCTGCCAGTCCACAATTCGAACTGCCACGCGGCCTGTTCGACCAGCATGTGCAGACCGCCCACCGTTCGACACCCGACTTGCCGAGCTTGACGAATGAAGCGCGTCTCAGGCGGATTATAAACCATGTCGTAGGCGATACGCGCGCCGCGCAATTGTTCAGCGTCAACGGGCGATCCATCTTCATGGGCGCCGCGCGTTCCAAGCGGCGTCGTGTTGACCACCAGATCGAAAGAAGAGAAACGAGCCCCGGCAAGCCGAGCGACATCCAGCTCGAAGGCGCGCGCGAGCAGACGCGCCCGCTCCGGCGAACGCGCAAACAGCACGACTTCAGCCCCCGCGCGACGCAAGGCCCATGCGGCAGCGCGCGCCGCGCCTCCAGCACCGATGACCGCTGCGCGTGCACCAGCGAGATCGAGCAGGCCACGCAAAGGCGCGAGAAAGCCTTCAACGTCCGTGTTGTAACCGTGTAATTCTCTACCTCGTACCACCACGGTGTTGACCGCGCCCGTCCGTTGCGCCACCTCGTCCAGCTCATCCATGCATTCGATGACGCTCTCTTTGTGCGGCGCCGTCACGCTCAATCCGCGCCAATGCCAATCGACTTCGCGCGTTTGCGGATGGAGCAGGCGACGGATAAAAGCGCGTCCATCACCTGTTTCAAACGGAACGTAAACGCCTCTCAAACCGGCTTCGATCAGGGCGCGATTGTGCATTGCGGGCGAGAGCGAGTGACCTATGGGCGCACCGATGACGCCGTAAAGCGGCGTCCGTCGCTCGATGGAGCGAAGGCGATAAGATTCGATCAGGTCTTCGATCCAGACCTGACCCGGAGCCGTGCCGCCTCCGCGCTCCAGCGAAGCGTAGGTCAAAAAAGCTCCGTGCGCGAGGAGGCGCGTGGCAATGCCGCCCGTGCCCATCGCAATGGCGATCAGTTCGCGCCGTTCTCGTTGCGCCCTTTCGAGCAAGCGAAAGAGCGGCAGACAATCGAGGGCGTCGTGCGCCGTGACGGCGATCTTGATGATGCGCGCTGGCGTACGCGCCATTCTTTCGTAAAGCGCATCGAGATCCTCCATCGCACCCAATAGATCGTGATGGGAACAGATGACGCTGGACCAACCGAGATCGTCTGCACGCAAGGCTTCCACCAATTCGAGTTCCAGATCGATGAATTCCGGCATTGCGCCGTGCGCGCGCAATTGCCCCCAGAAACGCGCCCTGTCAGCCAACGCAAAGGAGCAACGTCCCCCTTCTTCTTCAGGCCGCAACGTCAGAATCAGCGGCAGCGGTCGCTCGCGCACCAACCGACAGAGCGCGGCGAAAACGGCGGAATTTGCGTCGAGCAAAGCGGACGCTTCCGTCAAATGATCGAGCCGCAATTCAGCCAGATCCGCCGTCGCGCACCGCGCCCGTTCAAGCATTCGCCGTGCGGCGTCGATGGTTGGCGCACTCAGCGCCACACAGATCTTCGGCGCAGCAGTTTCAACACCTATGCGATCTTCGTGAGAGGTTCCCGGCACTTCTTGATCGAACGACGCTCCTTGCTCTTTAGCCTACTTTTTCCGCTCAGCCCCTTCTTCGACAAGTCGAGCGGTCAACGTGTCCGCTTGTTTCTCCAAAAGTTTCGTCGTCCTTTCAGTCACGCTCGAGGGCGATGAACATTGCTCGTCGATCGTCGGACGCGCCGACGCACCTGCATCCGAACGCGGGCGTAGCGCTTGGTCGCGCCGCAGGCGGACGATTTGGCCGACGCCACCGCCGACCAGCGCGAAAGTCGGAATTAGCATCCAGAACCACCACATCGAGCCGCCTGGCGCGAAGATCAAAATGGCCAAAGCGATCAACAGAAAGCCGATCCCCATGAATATCTCGCGCACGCCCTTTTCGATGCTCGGCGGACTGCCTACACCCAGCCGATACCAGTCCGGAGCTTTGGCATCGGCGAGCCGTCCTTCGAGCGCTTGCGAAACGAGGCTGATGTTCGCCCCGCAAGCACGACAGAACTTCGCGTCATCCATGTTCTTCACGCCGCATTTTGGACAAAACATTTCGACCTCCCACATGTGCGTTTGGTCGCATGGATCAAGCAATGCCCGCACGCCGATGCCCAAACTACGTCTGCATTGGCCGCATCAGGCAAGACCTGCAACCGCTCTCTGGCGCAATGCTTCGAAAAGAATTGCGCCCGCCGCCACCGAAACGTTCAAGGATTCCGTACGCCCGCGGAGCGGGATGCGTACCACCACATCGCACCGTTCGCGGACGAGTCGCCGTAAACCTTCGCCCTCGCTGCCAAGAAAGAGGGCGCACGGTTGCGTCCAGTCCCAGTCGGTATAAACGAGCTCGCCATCCTGAGCGGTTCCCACGGTCCAGATGTGGCGTTGTTTGAACTCTTCGGCAAGCTGCGCAATGTTCGCCACACGCGCCACCGGCACGTATTCGAGCGCACCCGCGGCTGTTTTAGCGGCGGCGTCGGTCAACCCGGCAGCGTGTCGCGTCGGGATGAAGACGGCGTGCGCGCCAACGCACTCAGCCGTGCGCACGATCGCTCCCAAATTGCGCGGGTCCTCGATTCGGTCGAGGACGAGCGCGAGCGGCGGATCAGCAGTGCCGATCTGTTTTGCTAAACGATCAAGCAACTCCGTCGCCTCGGCGTAGCGCGCGGCAGCGACGAAAGCGACTACGCCTTGGTGATTGGCGTGCGCTGCGAGCCGCTCCAATTCCACTCGCGGCACGCGCAGCACGGGAACGCCGCAAACGCGCGCCATCTCACGAAGCGCGTTCAACCGCGCATGGTGCGCGCTTGCGGCGACCAGAATCTTCTCGACCGACCTTGTTCCCGCACGCAAGGCTTCGAGAACGGGCCCCACACCGTAGATGATCGCGCTCGCTCTATCTTCGATCTTCACGCCACACCGCCCATTACTAGGTTGAGCGCTTTCAGTTGCAAACTGCCATAGCGCGCGAATTGACGCTCGTTGCTCACCAAAGTAGTCATCGCCGTGTGTATGCGACCCAGACCAGCGCGCCGTACGCCAGCCGACTCCGTGCGCGCCGCGGGCGGCCACACGATATCGAGCCACCGACGCGCCTTCTCGTAAAGGTCATCGCATACGGCGCGGTTCGCTCGTCGCGCGATCTCTTCAATCAGTGCGTTCGAGTTCTCTTCGGCCAACAGACTTCTTCTTTCGCCGAGACAACTGAAGTCGAACCCATGCGCGACGACGCGCCACGGTCGCGGCCCAAACCCGAACAGATCGATCACCAGATAATCCGAGGTGAAATCGCGCGCCTCGATGATTTCGCGCGTCTCCGCGCCTCGCCCACCACGCTCTTCGACCTCTAGTCGGTGCGTGCGAATGCGTCCGCGCACGATGAGCCGCAGTTCCTCCCAATTCGCGGTGATGCGTTCGTCGAGCACGGTCCACGCCGCCAGTCGCTCATCGAGAAAAGCCAACCGGCGAAGGCGCAACGGCGCATCGCCGTTCAATTCCTCATCGGCGATGATCGAGGTCGTAAGGTTGGCTTCCCGCATCATCGTTTGCACGGATCGGGCTTGCTCTTCCGTGGCAACGCGCGCCAAAGGCAAGGCGCACTGCATCGCCAACGCATCGCGCAACAGATCCGTTTCGACATCCAACCACTCGGCCAATCGCGGCAGTTGAGCAGCGCTAGGCGGTCTGTTTGGCAGCGCGCAAACGTTGAATCCACGTTCCCATTCTTCTAGAGATCGAGCTACGATGCGCCCGCCGGTCAAGACAACGTCTTTGGCTGGAAGAGCTGCGCCGCAGTAAAGACAGCGCGTCCGCGTCGGAGCGTTGCGCCGCCCGCAGCTTTCGCACTGGACCAACTCGGCTTGCGTCCACTTCGTGCACCCGTCGCTTGGTGGACGAGGACTCATCGCACCGAAGATTATCGCGCCCATCACGCAGCTTTGCAATCGTCAACGGACGGTGCGCTATAATCCGCGCGCAGCAGTAGCCTTCGACCAAAGGAGAGCGCGCATTGCCCTTTCAGCGCCGGACCAGATGAGAGCCGGTCGAAAGATCTCGTTGCTGGCGTTTTTGGCTGCGCTCGGCGCAGCCTGTGGGCTGTTTGCGCCGCGACCCGAGACGGGGCAACCGCGCGCAAAATCTTCTCCCTATCCGCCGAACCTGACTTTCGACGCTTCGCGTCGCGAGCAAGCGTTGGCCGCGTGGACACAGCTTGTGCGCAATCAAGGGATCGAGCGCGCTCCGAATCCCGAACTAGACCCGGTGATGGCGACGATTCGCGCGTTGCCTGCGCTGCCGACCCGTTTGCGCCTGCCGCGCCTCGGCCTACAGCAGATGATGAGCGAAGACGAACTGCGCGAAGCGGCGCGCCGTTTCATCGCCGCATACGGGACGCTTCTCGGCACAGAGCCAACCGCGCTTTCGCTCGTCGCGGTAGAAGATGGTCCGCAAGGCAGTCGCGTCCTGCGTTATCAGCAGAGCGCTTTCGTCTATCCGCTCGTAAATGGCTACGGCGCGGTGGAGATTACGACGCTGCCGGATGGCCAGTTGTTGAACCTCTCCAGCTCGGCCATTCCGGATGCCAGACGCGTGACGCGCAGCGTCGCAGAACTTCGTCCGACCATCAGCGCTGAACAGGCGGTGCGACGTGCGGGCGGAACTGCCGTGCGGCGTTTGGTGATCTTCCCCATCGCCCAAACGCCCTCCACGTTGAACCTTCATCTCGCTTGGGAAGTCGTCGGGCAAGGCGCGCCTGTGTACATCGACGCGCGCACCGGCGAGCCGCTCGCCGCGCAGCGTTGACGAGCTGCAAGCCGAGCAGCGCAACACCGGTGCCCGCTCATCCGATGCCGCGTCGACGATCTTTCGCGGTGAAACCGCCTCGAAGCTCTTAAAAGCTTGACCTGGAAAGATCAAGACGGCATCCTATGTATGCGGAGTTTGTGAGCCTCTTCTCTTTCGGAGCGTTCAATCAAAACCTATGTACTACGATCCAACTAACAACATTTCATGGCAGCTAGGTTATCGCGGGCGTGTGGCAGTCTTCATTGATGGCAATAACCTTTTCCACGCGGCCCGCTTTCACAACATAGACATCGATTACAACAAACTGCTTCGCGTTCTGCTCGGAGACGGGCGTTTGTTGCGCGCTTTCTTCTACACGGGCGTGGATGCTGGAGCTGAACGGCAGCAAAACTTTCTGCTCTGGATGCGCCGCAACGGCTTTCGCGTCGTGCAGAAAGAATTGAAGACCTTTTACGATGGCACGCGCAAGGCCAACCTCGATGTCGAGATCACCGTCGATATGCTGACGCTAGCCGGTCGCTACAACACGGCGGTGCTCGTTTCAGGCGATGAGGATTTCGTCTACGCGGTCAATGCCGTCGCTTACAAGGGATGTCGCGTGGAAGTGGCTGGCTTCCGCTCCAACACGGCGCCGAAGCTGATCGATGTCGCCGACTACTTCATCGATCTAGGCGAGATCGCCGACCGCATCCGCAAAGATCCGCACCATCACTCGCGTTACTACGAGCGCTATCCGCATGATCACCCGCGCCATCATGCGGAGACGAACGATCCGTCGCTGGTTCACCACCAACGCGCCAACTCAGCGGCGCAAACGCCCGCAGAAGGGCCGCGAAATGAAACACGCGCTGCCGCAAACGACGAGATGGAAAGCGGATCCTTCAGGATCATCGTCTCCGATGACGACGATCCTTTCCATCTGGGCGAAGGGCAGAGCGGAGTGAGCGATCTGATCCGTGTGACGGATGATTGATTTTGAGAACCCCGCTTTGCAACGAAGAGCGCGTGCTCCGAAGTTGCGCCAAAAGCGATGAAGCTCTTCACTATCGAAGAGGCCAATCGATTGCTCCCGACCGTGCGCGCCATTCTGGTCGAACTCCAAAAGGTGCACGGTCGCTTGCGCACGCTGCGCGACCGGGCGCGCTTGGCTGCTGATAAAGCTAACTGGACCGGCGGCGTCGAGGGCGGCACCGCCTATGCCGCGGCGCTTGTGCAGCTCAGCGAAAAGATGGCCGAACTCGGTGCGCTCGGCGTACAATTGAAGGATCTAGATCGCGGGCTGGTCGATTTTCCGCATATGCGTGACGGGCGAGTAGTGCTCCTTTGCTGGCACATGGGCGAAGGCGATCGCATACAGTGGTGGCACGAATGGGATGCTGGCTTTGCCGGACGCCAACCGCTTTAGTCTAGTTCCCACCTCACAGCTCGACGAAAGACCGGCCTGCACAACGTCAGTAACATGCTCGCGCTTGGCTCATGCTCCGAGTCGCATTAAGCTTCGACGGAAGATCAAACTATGCTAGTGACGGTGGTAACGAGCGCGCCAACCGCGAGCCCCACGGTTTTTCGGTAAACATCAGCGGTTCCAAAAATCAAAACGCAGGCGGAACTGTATGTTGCGGTGCCCAAAACGTCAACCACAGTCTCTTGTGTGCTTTCCGATTGACGACTTAAAGTAATTTCTGATAGCATCCGCCGCGACTTCGTAACGCGCTTGGGGTTAGGAGCTTCGGGATCCAACCGCTGTTCCGAACCGACGAATCGAGATCCTTTTTGGAGGTTTGGACCAAAAATGCAGTGCAGCGCATGCAATGCCGTCTTCGACGACTCGCTGGACCGCTGTCCACATTGTCGTGTCGCGGCGAGCGAATCGCCGAACGGCACAGCGGAGGTGCGCCCGCTGATTGCACAGCCCAAGGAGGCAACACACAAAGGTTCGACGTTGATCGAATTTCCCGGCAACGCGCGCGCTCCACAACCGGCTTGGCGCAAAGAGTTGAGCGCGCGCGTGCGTGAAATCCAAGAGCGACGTGCGCGCGAAGCGGCGCGCGCTGAAGAGCGGCGCGAGTCGTCTTCCCTTAACCTCATCTCCAAACCCGAAACGCCGACCAATCCAATCGTCGCCGCAGCACTGCGGCGTTTGGAACGCGCGCGCCAGCAACCGGTCGCTTACCGGACCAGCAGCGGCAGAGCGGCAGCAGCTTTGGCGCGCGTTCAACAGACGGAGGAGAAAGCGGCGGCACCGCAAAAGGACCGCCGCCCGCAGCTTGCCTCGCCCCAAACGGAACAGCCCGCGCCGTTACCGGAGTCGCCGCAACGCAAGCTAGAACAGCCCAAGCAAAAGACCGCAGATAGCAAAGCATCGCGCGCCATTCGCGAGGTCGTTGCGCGAAGCGACGCGACGGAAGCGCACACGCCGCTTCGTCGAGAAGATCGTGCGACAGAGCATCGAGAACCGCTGCTGCGTCATGAGGCTTCGCAACGCGAGACAGCAACCGCGCCGCGTCAAGAAGTGTCGCCGCACGCGACCGACATCAAAGCGGGTGCGCCGCGTGCACCTTTTGTCGAGGGAGCGCGCCCGCAACCGCGGCGCGTCTTCGATGGCGTGCTTGATGACGCATTGATCGCGCGCCTCGAAGCGGAACAGGAAGAGCAACGCCGTGCGACATCCATTCGTCAATTGATCGACGATCGCGCCCCATTTTCGGCGCGCATGGTCGCGGCAGCGGTTGACCTTCTCGTCGTCGCGTTCTTCTCTTCGCCGTTTGCCGCCGTCATCGAAATTACGAGCAGCAACTGGGCCGATCCGCGCGTCCGTGCAATCATGCTCGGCATCTGCCTTTCGATGACTTTCCTCTATTCTGTCGCCGCCGTGACCTTTGCAGGGCGTACCTTCGGCATGTGGCTCGTTTCGGTGCGCGTTGTGGACGCCAAGACCGGCTTGATACCGACCTTCGGGCAAGCAGCACGCCGCGCGTTGGCGCTCATGCTGTCGTTGGCGACGTTTGGATTGGGTCTCTTCTATTCGCTCGTCAACGCCGAAGGGCGCGCCCTGCACGATCTGTTATCCGGTACGATCGTCGTGCGCGAATAGGGACCGATCGCGCTGCGCGTCGCGTGCTGAGTGGGAAAGATGTTCGATGGTTTCGCTTCAGCGAGCAACGGGCGTTGACGCAAGCTCAACGGCGAAATCCCACGTTTGATCCCCAGCCACGCGCTTGAAGCTTAACGCATCGCAGCGAAGGCATTGCGTGCGGCCGTGACGGTTCGTTCAAGCACCTCGTCTGTGTGCGCCAAGCCGATGAAGGCAGCTTCGAACTGCGAAGGCGGAAGATAAACCCCCTCGTCGAGCATAGCGTGGAAGAAGCGTGCGAAACGCGCGCGGTCGCTTCGCGCGGCTGCGGTCCAATCCCATACCGGACCATCATTGAAAAAGATGGTCCACATCGAACCAACGCGGTTGATCGTCACTGGCACGTCCGCCGCGCGCGCCGCTTCGGCCAATCCGGCACAGAGTCGCGCCCCAGCCTCTTCCAAACGTTGGTAGACGTGCGGATCGCGTAAACGTCGCAGCGTCGCAAGCCCGGCTGTCATCGCAATGGGATTGCCAGCGAGCGTGCCGGCTTGATAAACCGGTCCAGCTGGCGCGACGTACTGCATGATGTCGCGGCTTCCGCCGTAAGCCCCAACAGGCAGACCGCCGCCGATGATCTTGCCGAGCGTCGTTAGGTCGGGCGTCACACCATAAAGCTCTTGCGCGCCGCCGCGTGCCAGTCGGAAACCGGTCATTACCTCGTCGAAAATGAGCAACGCGCCGTTGCGCCGCGTTACGTCGCGCAGGCGCGCGAGAAATCCGGGGCGCGGCGGCACACATCCCATGTTGCCGACCACCGGTTCGACGATCACCGCGGCGATGTCGCGGTGTTCAGCGAAGACGCGATCCAAAGCCTCGGCGTCGTTGAAAGGAACGGTTAGCGTGTTCTGCGCTAGCGACGTTGGAACGCCCGGACTATCGGGCAGACCGAGCGTCGCCACGCCGGAACCGGCGCGCACAAGCAGACTATCAACGTGACCGTGATAGCAGCCTTCAAATTTGACGATCTTGGTCCGCCCCGTAACGCCGCGAGCTAGCCTGATCGCCGCCATCACAGCTTCAGTGCCGCTGTTAACCATGCGCACCATCTCGACCGACGGCACGGCCTCGATGATCTCCGCCGCCATTTCGACCTCTAGCTCCGTCGGCGCGCCGTAGCTCGTGCCACGCTCCAACGCGCGCTTGATCGCTTCCGTCACCTCTGCATCCGCATGGCCGAGGATCATCGGTCCCCATGAACCGACATAGTCGATGTAACGCCGACCATCGGCATCGGTGATCGTCGCGCCTTTGGCTTCGCGTATGAAACGCGGTGTTCCACCCACGGCGCGAAAGGCGCGCACCGGAGAATTGACGCCGCCGGGCATCAACCGCACGGCGCGACGGTAAAGTTCTTCCGACCGACTGTGATCGTTCTTCATGCTTTCACGACGATGAAGTTCTTCCGGCCGACCGTGATCGTTCTTCATGCTTTCACTGCTCTTCTGCGCCCCGCTTCTCGCCAGATCGAGTATCGGCGCGATGTGACCCGCAACAACTCTTGAGAAATAATCCGCCGATTGCGTCTTGTCAATCACAAACCCAACGCTGCTTCGCAACGAAAGTTTATTCGAGCGCGTCTTCTATCCGAAGATGCTACGCCACCTTCTGTCGAGCGCGTTGCCGAACAAAAAGGTCGCGAAAGAGGGGCTCTCGTGCGAACGATCGTAGCCGACCAGTTCAACATACGCTTGGCCATCAATGACCTGTTCTTCGCGGCGCCCTGTGACTTCACACGCCCCTTCCCAGTAGATGACCATGGTCGTGCCGCGCGTGTCTAGTTCTTGATCTTCGAGCAGCGGGCGGACGGTGAGATCGAGCGAAAGGCGTGGGACCTGAATCTGCCAACCGCTCGGATAGATCGCGCCCGTATGAGGGCTACGCCACCGTCCGAGAACCTTCAACGAAAAGTCTTCGCGTTGCAGGTGTGTTGACCGTCCTTCAGCATCAACAAACGTCCCGCTCGAAAAGGCCGATGGCCGTCCGGCGCCGTCGCGTATATGGTAAACCATCAATTCCGTGTTATCCGAAAGTTGTAGGCTGAACCAGTCCCACCCGCGTTGATTTTCGGTCGCGCGCCACGTGCCGAACTCGCGATCCATCCACGCTTGTCCGGCGAACCTTTCAACGCGCCTGCGCCAAGCGATCTCACCTTCGGCGCTCATGCGCGTGAACGAGAAATAGCGCGACGCCTCGCCGTGATCTTTGAAGCTGACGCCGTTATGTCCGTTGAGCACAGGCGGCTTTTCCGGTTTCAACGCGACCTCGAACGTGAGATCATCGAGCGTGCCACGTAGGATGTGCAAGCCGTGAAGTTCGCGCGCCGTCCAATCGCCTAAGCGCAGGTAGTAGCGTCGCACGCTCGCGCCCGCTGGAAGTTCCCACGGGCCGTTGGCGCTTTTGCGATGGGCGTAGCGAAAGCGTCCGCAAGTGATGTCCGTGAGGGCAAAATGCGCAAGGTAGAGCGGATTAGCGATCAACCGCAACGGCACGACGCCGAAACGATCGAGATCGGTTCGACGCTTGAAAAAGACCCACTCGAAACCCAATCGTCGCCCGTTTTCGGTTTCGACGTGACCGGTGTAGTACCACCATTCAGTTTGCGCCTCTCTGTGCGCATACAAGTCGCGCGGCAATTCGACGCCGCGATGTTCCGTGCCGTCGCGCAACGTAGAGGCCGGGCCGACGATCAGATCAGCCAACTTATCCAAAGCTTGGGCGGCCAGACGTTCCACAGGGTTGCTGAACTCGATTTCCATCCTCGTTTCCATCTCAAGTCATGAAGATCCCTCTTTCGGTTCAAGAGCCAAAGAGCAGCTTAGCAGCGGAAGTTCGCGAAATTGTGCCGCTTTTGTGAAGTCACTCTGCGCGTGGCAGATCTGCGCGCGGGGCAACCATCAGCGTGCGCGCTCCGGCGACCGTCACGGTTCCAGGCGGCGCATTGCGCGGCTTTGAGATATGCTTTCGCCACGCGTAATGCACGGCGACCTTGCCGTCGGCGCGCGCTTGGCTGAAGGCTGCGGCCAACTGTGCCGCTTCGATCAACGTCCGCTGCGGTATCTCAGCGCGCTGCGGGTTACGCACCACAACGTGCGCGCCCGGGTAATCGGCAGCGTGCAACCATAGGTCGTGCGGACGCGCGAGGCGGAAGGTCAACAGATCGTTTTCGCTCGCGCCGCGCCCGACGAGTATTTCGTAGCCTTCGGAAGAGCGGTATCGTTTGATCCCGGCAGGGAGTTGGTCCTTTTTTACGCTTCGTTGTGCCGCGCGCACCGGTTCAGACGGCGAGATCCGGGCCAAGGCTTGCTCGTCGCGCGCTGCGCGTATCTGCTCAATGACAGCGCGGCGCGTTTCGAGTTCGCGCAATTCCGCCGCAATCTCTTCGACGCGTTTTTCGATCCGCTCCGCGGCGCGCTTGGCGCGCGCGTAGCGCGCAAAGCGCTGCTCGGCCTCCTGCTGCAAGCTCCGCCCCGCGCCGATTTCGACTTCAATCCAAGGGGCGTCATCGGCATAGAAGTCGCGGATGCGCACCTTCTCTCCAACCCTTTCCGCTGTTGTCAGGTTGGCGAGCAACAACTCGCCGATGCGCCGATGCTCTTCCACCTCGCCATGTGCGGCACGGTCTTCACGCAGATTATCGAGCAATCGCCGACGCTTCTCGATCTCGCGTTCCAAACGCGCGATCTCGTTGCGCACACGCTCGTCGAAGCGCCGTTCAGCCTCCAGTCGTAGGTAGTAATCGTCTGCCGCTTCGGACAAAGATCCGTGCGCGCCGCGCGCGAAGGGCGGAGGCTCACTCTTCTTCGCTGGGCGCGAGGTAGGCGCAAGGTACGGCTCTCCCGGCTGCTGTCCGCTCCCACGCAGAGCGCGAAGAGCGTCCGCGATCCGGCCTTGCTCGTCGAGCAGAAAGAGATTGGCTGAACGCCCGGTCAACTGCGCGACCAACATCCGCTTGCTCTCGCCGTTTTTGTCGAAGAGAAGGCGCACGATGCGATCGCTTTGGTCTTTGGTGATCGCGCGAAGCGTCGCCCCAACGAGGTATTTGCGCAGCAGGAGCAAAAAGTTGGATGGCGGCACAGCCCCTTTTTCAAGTTGGCGCACAGTGCGCCGAATCAAATAGAGGCGCGGCATCACGGGCGCAACCGAGATGAAGAGATAGCGCCCGTCCTTCAACCCGAAATCGAGCGCCAGATCCGTTGTCGCGAGCTGGAAGAGGCGAAACAGCCGCTTGCCTTGAATCGCGGACGCAACCTCGGCGATTAGCTCCTGCAGCAGTTCGTCATTCATCCTCGAATGATGTTATAAGCGATGGTGGCCCGATCAGACAAATCGCCAGCGCTGAGGAGTCTCGCGCGAGAAGTGGCTGAAATCGAGAGAGGATGCACATCTGAATTTCATCAGGGGTTAGCAAGAGCATGATCGAGTTTGGACCTGAAGTTTGCCGCGATTTTCATCGTGCGCTCGAACGCGAGTGGCTAGAGACCAACGGGCTCGGCGGCTACGCTTCTTCAACGCTCATGGGACTCAACGCGCGCCGTTATCACGGTCTGCTCATTGCAGCGACCAAGCCGCCGGTGGCGCGCACCCTGCTCTTATCGAAGTTTGAGGAGAGATTGCTCATCGACGGCGTACCGTTCGATCTTTCGACTAACGAATACGTCGGCGCAGTGCATCCGCAAGGTTTCCATCAACTCGCGCGTTTTCGCCTCGATCCTTTTCCCGTCTTCACCTACGAGGCGGCCGGCGTCGTGTTCGAAAAGAGCCTTTTCATGGTGCACGGCGAAAACAGCACGGTGGTTCAGTACGAACTAAGGGAATCGAATGCATCCGAAGTCGAGCTGCTCATCCGTCCGCTGGTCGCTTTTCGCAATCATCATCACCTTGCGCGTGAAGAGAGCAACGCCATCTTCGAGCTACGCGAGACCCCCAGCGGCGTGGCACTGCGCGGTCGCTCTTTGACGCTGCACTTCGCTTACGACACGGCGACGGTTGACCGAGCAAGCTACTGGTATCGGAACTTCATCTACCGCCGCGAAAGAGAACGTGGCCTCGACTTCGTCGAAGACCTTTTCAGTCCCTTTGCCCTCTGCTTTCGGCTACAAGCTGGTCGTCGCACGAGCATCATCGTATCCACCGAGGAGCGCGCGATCTCCGCGGCGGAACCGTTGCGCGCCGCGGAGATCGCGCGGCGAATGAAGATCTTGGCAGGCGCTCCGATGCGCGATCCTTTGGTCGAGCAGCTAACCGCGGCGGCGGACCAGTTCATCGTCGCCCGCGGCACGGGCAAAACCGTCATCGCCGGCTACCACTGGTTCAGCGATTGGGGACGCGACACCATGATCTCGCTTCCCGGCCTTGCGCATGCGACGCGCCGTTTCGACGCGGCGCGCGATATCCTGCGCGAATTCGCGCGCTGTGTCGACGGCGGCATGATCCCCAACCGCTTTCCCGATGAAGGCGAGGTGCCTGAGTACAACACCGTGGACGCGACGCTCTGGTTCTTCGAGGCCGTTCGCTCCTACGTGGTCAGTGCGCAAGATGAGGCGTTCGTGCGCGCCGAGCTATACGACGTGCTGAACGAAATCATCGATTGGCACGTGCGCGGCACGCGCTACTGCATACGCATGGACGACGACCATCTGCTCATGGCTGGCACGCCCGAAACGCAACTGACGTGGATGGACGCCAAGGTAGGCGATTGGATCGTAACGCCGCGTCATGGCAAGCCGGTCGAGATCCAAGCCCTTTGGTACAATGCGCTTCAAACGATGGCCGCTTTCGCCCACCGGTTCGGTGACAAAGCGCGCGCGCGCTATCTTCTGCGGCTCGCCGACGGCGCGCGTCGTAGCTTCAACCTCCTCTTTTGGAACGCGGAGACGGAATGCTTGTTCGATGTTGTCAACGTAATGGAGCGCGACCCGTCCGTTCGCCCCAATCAAATCTTCGCCGTGAGCCTTCACCACTCGATGCTCGATCTCGAACGAGCGCGCAAAGTGGTGGCCGTCGTCGAACGAGAACTTCTGACACCACGCGGACTGCGCACGCTCAGCCCGCGTGACCCGCGATACCGCGGGAGCTACGTCGGTGGACCGGTCGAACGCGACGGAGCCTATCACCAAGGCACGGTGTGGGCGTGGTTGATGGGACCATTTGTGACGGCTTACCTCAAGGTGTACGGCTCTTCGCCGACAACACGAGCAGCGGTTCGCCGTCTGTTGCGCGGCTTCAACGAACACTTGCGCGAAGCCGGCATCGGTCAGGTATCGGAGATCTTCGATGGCGACGCGCCGCACGCACCGCGCGGCGCCATCGCACAAGCTTGGAGCGTGGCCGAACTGCTACGCATCGCGGCGGAGCACGCAGAGGTGCTCCTCTCCGCAGAGCCGTGAAAGGCTCTGGGATCACATCGCTCGACAGCAATGGGCACGCCTAGCTATGCTCATAGCAGCACACCGCTCGACGAGCTTCAAGTCCCATTTCCGCTACCGGCCCGCGCTCTGTGCGGCGCGCTTGCGGTTGCCGCTTGCAACGTTAGACGGGGCGACCAAAGGCAAGTGAATGATGAAGCGCGTTCCCTTGCCCGCTTCGCTTTCGACCTCGATCTTGCCGCCGTGCTGCTCGACGATGCGCTTGACGATGGCGAGACCTAGGCCTGTACCGCGCTTTTTAGTCGTGAAGAACGGTTCGAAGATGCGCGCGCGCGTCGCCTCATCCATGCCACAGCCGAAATCCCGAATCGAAATGCTAGCCCAACCGGGCGACGAGGTGCCGTCGCGCAAGCATCGCGTCTCGATGATGAGAGCGCCGCCTTCGTCGCTCGCGTCGAGCGCGTTGGCCAATAGATTGACGAAGACCTCTTGCAACTGATCGGCGTCCCACAAACCGCTGATCGGCTGTTCTGCGTACCGGCGTTCGATGCGCGCGTTCTTTTCGGCGATGCGATCGCTAACGAGCGCGAGACTTTCCTCGAGCAACTGAGCGAGATCGACCTCGGAGAGCGAAAGCGGTTTGTGCCGCGAGTACTGCGTGACATCGAGCGTGATCTTGTTCAAGTGTTCGATGCCGCGCTCGACGAGCGCAATGGTCGAAAGCGCTTTCTCATCCGTCGTCATGTCGCGGAGCAACGTCACGCCCAAACGTATGCTGCCGAGCGGATTCTTGATCTCGTGCGCGACTTGCGCCGTAGCCTGTCCGACGGCGGCGAGCGCTTCGGTGCGGCGCAATTCGGCTTCCGCCTCAGCCGCTTCGGTCACGTCCACCATGGTGATCAAAGAGGCGCGCTCGCCGTCTATTTCGAGCGGCGAAGCGTAAACGTCGAAGGTCTGTGCGTCGCCGTTGCTTTCGGCATGAATCAACCAACGTCCGCAGTAAGTCGCTTGCGTCGGGTTGCACCGCGCTGCCGCTTCAAGCATGCGCATCGCCTCCGAGGAGGCGATCGGCTCGCTGATGGAGGAGCCGACGCGCGCTTTCTGGAAGATACGGAAGAAAGCTGCGTTGGCGCTTCGTATGCGTTCCTCCGTATCGATGACGGCGACGGCGCTCACCATGCCTTCGAGGATTTGCGCGCTCAAGCGGCGCTGCCGCTCAACCTCGCGCAAACTCTGGCGCGCTTGACGAAAACGCCTCTGCACCTCCCAAATCGTTCCCGCAGCAACTACCGCGCCCGTAAGCAAGGCGAGCAACGTTAACAACCTGATGCGGCTGGCCGCTTCGCGTTCGAGTTCTTCGCTTCGCCGGAGGATGTCGTCTTGCTCGCGTCCGAGGTCGCGCAGCATCTGATCGAGCGTCGTGTCCGCGGCGCGAAATCGCTCGAACCCCTCGAGCGAGAACCTTTCAGCATCTTCGGTCACCTCGATGAATTGCACTACCTGTTGGCGAAGACGTTCGCCAAGCGGAGTTTGACCGAGCGCCGTCCGGTCGAGCGTCGAGAGCAGCTCGCGCACATCGCCGCGCGCATTGCGCAAAGGCAGATCGAAGGGTGGACGCAGCTCGCGCCGCGCTTCAGCTTCAGCGCGCGCGCGCGCCTGATTGTTCAGCTCCGCGAGCGCCGTCCGCAATCGCAAGAGGAAGCTCAATTTGGCGGCGTGTCGTCGTTCGAGGTCAAGCGTCGTGCGACCGACCGCTTCCAGTCGTCGCACGCTGAAGAAGCCAAGGCCGATGACCAAGATGAGTAGCAACGCGAACCCGACGAGAAGCGGCGGAAGCGCCGGAGCGACGTCGTATTCAGCGCGCGCGGCGTTCTGGTTCTCGATGCGGCGGCGGTAGAGCGTGCGGCGCCCGGCTGGCTCGCGTGCCTCTTGCTGTTTTTCGCCCGTCGGCATAGAACGCAACGGTCGCTCGTCACCTGATGAGCAGCCTTCGTCTTCAGCCCGCGACCGTGGTCGCCGGCATCTCGTTCTGTAATGCCGGTTCGCCCGGACGACGATGCACGTGGCGATACAAGATGTCGCGTTGCTGTGGAGTGAAGCCGGCGTTTTCGATCAAGCGACGCAACGTCGCTTCATCAGCCCGAAAATGCGCGCCCGCCGCCGAGATGACGTTCTCTTCGATCATCACCGATCCCATATCGTTGGCTCCGAAACGGAGCGCCACTTGGCCGAGCCGCAATCCTTGCGTCAACCACGAAACTTGAATGTTCTCGATGTTGTCAAGGAAAAGGCGTGAGACGGCGAGCATCTTCAAGTAATCGACGCCGGTCGGTTCCTCTTTGATACGGCGGCCAAGCGCGGTGTTCTCCCGCTGAAAGGTCCACGGAATGAAGGCCGTAAAACCGCCCGTCTCGTCTTGCAGGTCGCGGATGCGCTGCAAGTGGCGCACGCGATGCTCAAGACGGTCGCCAATGCCGAACATCATGGTCGCTGTTGACCGCAACCCGACGCGGTGTGCGGCACGCATCACATCCAACCACTGTGCGGTCGTGCATTTGGTTGAAATCCGTCGCCGCACCTCGTCATCGAGGATCTCGGCGCCGCCGCCCGGCAAACTGTACAGTCCGGCCCCTTTCAATCGCGCGAGGACCTCTTCGTAAGACAGTTTCGAAATCAAGTGGATGTTGTGGATCTCCGGCGGCGAGAAACAATGCAACTGCAACTGCGGGTAACGCCCGTGGAGTTCGCGCAACAGTTCTTCATACCACTCGATGCCGAAATCAGGATGCAGTCCGCCCTGCATCAGGATGCCGGTCCCGCCTGCAGCGATCGTCTCGTCGATCTTGCGGCAGACCTCGTCAAGCGACAGCACGTAGGCGTCCTTCGCTCCGGGGCGACGGTAGAACGCGCAGAAAGTGCAGACAACGTTGCAGACGTTGGTGTAGTTGATGTTGCGGTCGATGATGTACGTGACGATTCCGTCCGGATGCAAACGCATCCGCATTTGATCGGCGGCAACCCCGATGCTCAAGAAATCATCCGAGGCGAGCAACGCCGCGCAATCATCCGCCGTCAAACGCTCGCCCGCCAACGCTCGGTCAAGGATCGGTCGAATATCTTTACTCATCTCCATCATCAGCTCTTCCAAAAACGGATTCTTTCTCCTTCCAATCCCCTCAGTTCGGAAAACGATTATACCTTGGCGCACGGGCTGAAGTCTCTCTACCAGATGGGCCGAGGATGCCGCCGACATGCGCTCGGACACCGAGCACCCGAATGTGCGCAAAGAGCAGCTCTATTGCTACTCTGCCGCGGGCAAGCTGACTGTGAAGGTCGTTCCCTTGCCCTCCTCGCTGCGCACGCGGATGTCGCCGCCGTGTCGTCGGACGATGGCGTAGCAGGTCGTCAAGCCCAATCCGGTCCCGCGTTCGCCTTTGGTCGTAAAGAGCGGATGGAAGATCTTCGCCATCACGTCGGGACTCATCCCGCAGCCGGTGTCGCTCACTTCCACCACGACGCGCCCATCTTCCGCCGAACTTTTTACCGTGATGCGGCCTTCGCCGCGAATGGCATCGACGGCGTTGCGCAACAGGTTGACGAAGACCTCACGCATCTCGGTCGCGCTCGCGCGCACGCGCGGCAGATTCGACCCTAGATCCGACTCCGTTTCGATCACGGCGCGGCGCTCGCGGCGCGCTTCGTAGATGTAATCTTCCATCCACGCGACCGAATCGCGGATCACGTCGTTTAGGTCGATCTCGGCGCGCTCGGTCCCTTCGGGTTTGTGGCGCGCGCTATCGCGTATTCGCTGGACCAGTTTAGCCCCATCGTCGCTCGCCTTGATGATCTTTTCGATGCGTCGGCGCAAAGCTTCATCCTCCGTCATCTCGAGCATCACCTCGGCATTGCCGCGAATGACCATCAGCAGGTTGCCGAAGTTGTGCGCGACGCCGGCTGCGACCTCGCCCAGTTCGCGCAAGTGTTCGGCGCGAATCAAGCGTTCACGCAGCGCCTTCTGTTCCGTCACGTCATTGACCGAGATCAGACAGAGGCGATCGCCTTTGTTCTCGAAACTGGTGAGCGCGATCTCGACTTCGCGCGGGTTATTGGGGAACGGGAAACGGAATTGAAAGTTAACGGTCCAACCGGGACGGCTCATCGCGTCTTGAAACCGCCCGTAGAAATCGCGCACTTGCGTGCAGGGGGCCACTTCGGTGAAGAAGTTCCGCCCGATAACGCTCTCCTTGCGCCGTCCAGCGATCTGTTCTTCGCGCGCGTTGTAGTAGAGGATCTTTCCTTCGCGGTCCACGACGATGATGCCGTAGGGCAAAAGATCGAGCGTGGCGAAATCTATGGCGTCGAGTTCAGTTAACGATTCAGTCCAAAACTCCATGGATCCTTCGCGCGTCAATCTTCGTTGAATAGCAGCGGGCGTTTTATAGGAGCCAGACCATGCTTGTACGCTAGATGAAAGAATAGTTCAAGTCCAGCGCGCATCCTCTCATCAAGAGCGAAGCTGATGTTTTGCAGCAAGTACTCGCGCAATTCATCCTCTGGCAAAGACAGGCGCGGAAGGTATTCGGCGATGATCTCATCAAGGTGCGCCAAGCCCTCATCGCGCGCGAGGACGAAGTCTTGCCCGCGAACGCTCGTCCCATAGCGCGTCATCCACATCGCAAAGACGAAGCCGAGTCCGGTCCGTTCGCGCCAAACCGCAGCCAGATCGTAGACGCGCCGCCCGCGCCGCTCGAAGCTCATCGCCGGATCGCCAATGAGCAACGCTGCGTCATGCTCGCAAAGCATTCCTTCGATGTCCGGAGCTGCTGGGACGAACCGCGGTTCGCGCCCGATGAACTCGCGGAAGATGATTTGCACCAGCGCCGCTGAAGTGCGCGAAGAGCGATCGAGTGCCACCGTGTGCACCTCATCCAACGCCATACCGCGCGTTGCGATGACGACGCTACGCACGCGCTCTTGTGCGCCGACGCAGACGCCGGGGATGAGTCGCGTATCGGAAATTCGCAGGTACTCGATGACGGGCACCAAAGCGACCTCCACGTCGCCGCGTGCCAGCATCTCGGCGCAACGCGCTGGAGCCGCATCGGTCCACAAACGCACGCGCTCGCGCAACGAGCCGCGTCGAAAGCTCCAGATGAGCGGCGCCGAGTTGAGATAGCTCGAAGCGGCGATGCGCAGCCGACCCTGAACGATGTCGCGCCCTTCCACCAAAAGATGATGCTACTTCAGACGCTACTCCGCCGCAATGCCGGAACGCGGCAGCAAAGATGCCGCCCGGTCTTCTCATCTCCCCGCTCGCCGCCATCGCGCTCTAGCTTATCATGGGATGCATCTTGCAACCGCGAGCGACGACGGTTGAACGGCTTCTGGTCATAAAAAGCCCATACCATCTCTGATTGACACCGCAAGTCTCAACGGCTAGATTAACCACTGTCCAGATGCGCATTTACGACATAAGCCTTCCGATAGATCAGCGAACGCCTATCTATCCGGGCGATCCAGCGATACAGATCGAAGCGCACGCTTCGATTGATCGCGGCGACGTGGCCAACGTCACCGCGCTTCGCTTCGGCGCGCATACGGGAACACACGTCGATGCGCCGGCCCATTTCATCGCTGGCGGAGCCGGGGTCTGCGCTCTTTCGTTGGAAGCGATGATCGGTTGCGCGCGCGTCATCGAAATCCCCGCAGATGCGCAGGCGGTTTTGCCAGAACATTTGACGGAGATCGGCGAAAGCGTTCGCGTGCTCTTTAAAACGCGCAACTCATCGCTTTGGACGCAAAGCGTCGGGAGCTTCCGAACCGATTACGTCTACCTTTCGTCCGAAGCGGCCCGCGTGCTGGTCCAGCGGGGCGTGCGTTTGGTTGGCATCGATTATCTGTCGGTCGAACGATACGGCGCAGGAGATTTTTCGACGCATCTCACGCTGCTCGCAAACGGCGTGGTCATCGTCGAAGGACTCGACCTTTCAGCGGTTGCTCCCGGCACATACGATCTGATCTGCTTGCCGCTACGTATCGCAGGCGGCGCTGGCGACGGCGCGCCAGCCCGCGTTGTGCTCATCGAATCGGACGGCCCGAAGTGACAGCTCGACTCTGAAGTCGAATATGTGTTGGTCATCGCCAGCAGGCATCGGCGAACAGCGATGCGAATCCTCCTCGACCTATCGTCGCGCAAAGTTTAGTCCCTAGCAAGTTCAGCGAACTGCGTCAAACGGATATGTCCGGCAAAAAGGGAGCGAAAAAGCGTCTAGGGCAGAAGGTCTCCAGCCACGAGCGAGATTCGTCCGCAAAGCCGTTTCGACGACGCGGCGAGAGAGTTCATCGTGGCGCGGGCTATCCATTGCCCGCGCAAAGCAGGCGCGCCGGTCAATCCACCGAAAACACTGAACGCAATGCGGAATCCGCATATCGCCGACGAGTCTTCGAGATCGTGCGGCGTATTCCGGCGGGGCGCGTTATGACCTACGGACAGATCGCTGCGCTTTTGGGCGAAGGTTACACGGCGCGCACGGTCGGCTTCGTCATGCATGCGGCGGACGACGCGATTCCGTGGCATCGCGTCATCAACGCGCAAGGGATGTGTTCAACAACGCGCATCATGTTGCCCCCTGACAAGCAGCAACGCCTACTTGAAGCGGAAGGCGTTGAGTTCGACGTGCGCGGCAGGTGCGAGCTTGCGCGTTACCTTTGGCATCCAGAAGTCCGCGGACCGAAGATGCGTTTGCATGTCCAATCCGAGCGTCGCTAGAACATCCGTAATCGCCGCGAATCAGGTCTGAGCAAAAACGCAGTCACTAGGCCGCGCATTTTTGCCCCTCCTTCATTGCCCCAGTATCCTCGGTCCAACCCAAAACACCTCGAACAGCTCTTTGAGCTTCTCGTATGGCACTTTCTCCGACTGGCAGTCTCTACACGGCCCACAAGGATTATACATCTCGATGAACATCCTCCCTTCGATCTCATACACTCCACCGACTACATACGCATGCTTCCCTGTTTCAACCTCTCCTCTTAGCTACCCGTCCCAACTACAACCGGACCGCTCAGCACCGCTCGCTCCAGAGTCGCGAAGTCGTAGTTTGCCGGACTCTTCGCCACCGCGTCGCCGCCTAAAGAGCCTCCAACGCTTCGCCTGAACTCCCGCCGTCGTTGATCTTGTCATAGCCCCCCTTTAACTTGGCATAGGCTTTCTCGATCACCAGCGGCCAAGTCTCTTGCTCATCCCCAAGAACATCACCGATCTTCGTGTGCCCATCGTCCATCGGATAGTCGCGGGCGCTCACTTCGTACTTCTACCGCACGATAGCTGTTCAGTAGTCGCCCCGGCTCTCACCAGCCAGCGCAAGCTATTAAAGACTTCACGCAGAGAATAAACTCGCTGCGGCGCATCTTCCGTCATCAAGGTCAAGTAAGGGGCAACAAACGCCCATTCCTCGTCACTGACATCACTCGGATATGGTTTTCGGCTCATCCACCCAAATTACCAAATCCGAAAGTTCATAACAGGCTCTAGAGTGACTGAACCTACCTGGACAATGACCTCGTCTAGCAGACCGGCGTCGTAGAACTGACTGGCAAGGTCTCCCCGCCCACAATCCAGATGTTCTTCGAGCCCGCCGCTTTGCTCATTTCAGCGTGAACAGGCCGCATATCACCTTGACGAAGCGCGTGTTCGCCCCTTCAATCGATGGAAGCACTCGGCTGGAGAAGATCCAAGCTAGCTGGGCGTAAGGCCATGGCGATCCCATTTCGGCGGCCACCTTGTCAGCATAACGCAGGATCCACTCGTAGGTTGCTGAACCCATCGCCAATGCACCGACCTCAGCGATGAAAGCCGGATAGCTCGTGTCGTTCGCATCGCCCAGCGGGAACAGCCAGTCCAAAGAGTCATCTTCGGTGGCGATGAATCCGTCGAGACTCGTCGCTGTATAGTATTGTGTCTTCATAAAGGCGAGTACCTCCGTGTTGCAGCTCTTGCCACCTAACGCGCTGGCATTCGCCCGCCCGCGCCACGCCAAAGACAACATCAAAGAGACCGCACAACGATGATGAGAAGCAAGCTGGCGCTGGTCGGGTGAAACGACTTGTTGGGCAACGCCGTCAGTAGAAGATGCTTTTATGAAGATATGAAGAATGGCCGCAAGTTTATGACCCACGGCGATCCTTTTTAGCGCGCAACTGAATTGTTTGTTGATGTTACTGATCAAGCATTGGCGGAGCTGCTGAACACACTGTCTCAGTGCAAGACCTTCCGTTATTTGTGACGCTACAGAAGAATCCCTTTTTATATGAGCTGCACTGAAAACTTTCAACCTCGGTATTGTAGATACAACCCTGATTGGCGCATCCTGATTCCTCATCTAGGCGATGATTACGCAAGGCTAAATTTGATTTCCCTCCCACCCAGGCTGACTCATCTGCGTACTTAACCTCGCCAACGGAAACTTCTATCCTGTAATTTCCGTTTAGTTCCCCACCCTTTAATAAGGGCTCGTGTACTTTTGCGAACGAGACTATCGGATAGTTCAACTCACTTCCTTTTCCTGCCGTCAACCAAATGCCGACCAGATCAGTATCACCTTGCAGCAGGACACTCTCTGGATTTTTAGTATCGGTTAACTCCCAATGTAATCTCACCGCAATGATATCTTTAGAACCCTTATTTAAGAGTGTAACTTTAGCAACGGTCAAACCCTTGTCCGCATCTGTCGTTACGCTGTATATCTGAACCGGGGAAGACCCAGTTGTTGAGCTAGAAGATGGACCGGCGGTTAATGTCCACTTGCCACGCGGCAACTTAGCCTGCGAGTTTTGCCCGTTAGTTGCTAAAACAGCCCCAGTCAAGGCTGCAAAAGCGATGATTATAAGGATTGTATAAAAACGTCGTTTAGGTCTTCGATTAATCATTTTCATTTCTCCTATGGGTAATGTCCCGTCAAGTGGTGTAATTTCACCGTTTGTGACGTCGTTGACTTTGCCCCCGCCAGGTGAGTTTGTCGACCTTTGTTTACTCTAGCGACCCATCAGCGCGATCGTCAAGCTACCCGCCAGGGGAGTTTGACGATCGTTGTCGCTCGGTCAAGGGGCGCTGCGCTCGTCATTGTGGGAGCCCCTTGACGTCGCTCCTTTCGGTCGAATTTGGGCACCTGGGGAGCAAGCCAAAGTTTGCGTGCCGCATACCACGCCACCTCTCCATCGCTATTTCTGCAGCGCCACCTCTGCTGTCAGCAGTGCTTGGTCTGGCTTCAATCTCGCCATGGACTCCAGGCTGAAGTAGTGCCGGGATACCATCCACTCCTCGTGCTGCTCCTGCAGTATGGCTCCCATCAGACGCAGTACGGAGTTCCGGTTTGGGAAGATTCCGACGACGTCCATCCGCCGCCTCATCTCCCGATTCAGGCGCTCCAGTGGATTCGTGGAGCAGATCTGTCGCCAATGCTCGTCTGGCAGTGCCATGAATCTCTCGGAGCTAAAGCGCTTGAACGGCACGATTTGATCTGTCGCCAATGCTCATCTGGCAGTGCCATGAATGCCAGCACGTCGTCCTCGTCCGCCTGCAGGATCTTCATGGCCTTCGGAAACTTGTCTTGGAGCTGTTTGACGCGCGACGCAACTGTGCTCTGGCCGCCTTCTGTGTGGGCTGTGCGAAGATGTTCCGGATGATCGCTGCTACCATGGACTGCTGCTGAAGTGCGCCACCTGGCTGAGCAC
This sequence comes from Pyrinomonas sp., assembly GCF_040289685.1. Classification (NCBI taxonomy): domain Bacteria; kingdom Pseudomonadati; phylum Acidobacteriota; class Blastocatellia; order Blastocatellales; family Pyrinomonadaceae; genus Pyrinomonas; species Pyrinomonas sp. The sequence continues at coordinate 39,338 of NZ_PSLQ01000007.1, read as the reverse complement.
GTGCCGAATGGTGTGCGCCTTGCGCCGCTGCCACACGCGCCCCAGTGAGCACCTCCGACATCGCCTGCCGCAGGTCCAGATGAGCGTCGCTGACAACCATCCTGACGCCTCACAGGCCACGCTGCTTACGGGTCATGCAGAAACTGGGTCCAAAAGGCACCATCCTCGCTCGTTCCGATACCCTTCTGCCGCGCCGAACGGATAAAATACAAGCCTCCCCGATTTATCAAGCTGAAGGATCGGCAGACTTGATAGGATTTGCTTATTCAAGATTGACTCGGCAACTTCCTTCAAGGAAGTGTAATCCTTCAACGCGCGAAACTCTTTGCTCGGCTTGTATTTCTTTTATTTCTTTGCGGCTAAATCAGCAATGCGATACTCCGTGTAGAGCGCTATGCCTTCCTGCCAAAGCTGAAACGAAAATACCTATAATCACCAGGACTAAGCATCTGCTGGAACGCTCGACGAGCTCCAATGTATGCTTTGAGCTTTACCGAGAACTCCGAACTGTTTTTAGCCCGTAGGGCTTCCGCAAGTAATTTACTCAAAGCGGAGAACTGTTCTTTGACTTGAGCGTCTTTGTAAGGAAACGCAAAATTCAGCATCCACATTCCCGTCTGGTCGCCGCGAGATAAATTTAATGCTTCAACGTCCGCGTAGTAGGTCGGCTGAGAAATCTGTAGAAATTTGCAACTGATGGAAGTGTTCGTGAAGCACCGTCACGACCCAAGGGGTGGAGGTTTTCTTCGACGTGTTTTCGGCTTGACCAATGACGATGGTTGCTACTCCGCTAACCGCAGGAAAAGTGGCTAATAAGTCGGTCCGCTGTGTTCTTTATACGAAAATAAATGTCGCTTTTCAAAAGAGAATCATAACCGATGAGAGTGAAGTCATTAGAAGGTCGTGGATGCCTTATCAAAAAATCATTTTCGGGGATCACGAGCAAGACTGCAAAAGGCGCTTTGTCCCAATCCTTCCACACTCGATTGCCCACAGCCTCACCAAGCCTAAAGGCTTCTGCTAAACGAATGCGGTCAACATTAGGTATGTTCGGCTTGTCCTGCGCTAAGACGCCAGAGACAGCTAAAAGAACAAGCGACACAAGCAAGAGTTTGGTTTCCACCATCTTTAGCACGATCGTTCAACAGCCGCCCAACGATTGAGATGACGCGGTGACCTGCTCCCGTAAAATTATCCCAGTTGGAAAGCGAGAATCGATTAGAATTAGTTTGCTAGGAGGAAGAAGCATACGCAGGAGCAGATCGTGGGGATCTTGCGCGGTGCAGCAGGCGAGCGCTCAAGCCGGTGCGGGAGTACTGCCGTGAGAAAGGGGTTTACGAGATGACGTTCCATAACTGGAAGAAACGATATGGGACGATGGACGTAGACGAGGTACGGGAGTATTGCAACCTGATCTAGAAGAAGGCTCGGTTGAAAAGGTTGTTGGCCTCAGCGCGATCTTGAGATCGACGCGATCAATGTGGTGCAAAAGTGGTAGGTGCCGCGGCGAGGAGCGGCGGCGGTGATGAGAGGAGAAGGTTTGAGCGAGCGTCGGTCGTGCCGGTTGCTGGGGTCGGTGCAGAGCAGATCCTTAAACTACGGAGAAGCACTTCTTTTGCCGTTTCTCATCCCGCTTCGAACGGATTGAGCTCGGTCTTCCCAAAAGTCTGGACAAAAGGCGGAGAACATGTAAAAATTCGTTTTACCCGGTTTTCCCGCCTCTTGTCGGTAACTTCCGGGACAAAAACAAGGGGTCGTTTTGCAAGCCTTATATGTTGTCGCTGTATCACAGTTTGCTCGCTCAGCATGCGCGTCAACTTCGACCAGTCTGCTGCGCCGAACAGACGATCATCCAACTTCACCGTTATTTCGAGGACGTGGTGTTGGAAAACAACCTCGCGGCGCTGGTCGTTGAGGGTTTGCCCTTCGCCTCTGAGCGATCATTGCGCGAGTTGACGCGCGTGCGTGCCGTTGGGCGTGCGGCCCGCCATTGCTTCTTTTTTCTCGCCCCGGATGATACGCTTCACCGTCTGCCTTTGCGCGAGCACGAATATGACCGCGAACCCGTACTCATTAAAAGGTCGAGACACGAGGAGATGGAAGAGCGTTTCATCATCATCGCTGATGCGCGTTTTTCCGGATTGCTCGCCTCTGTACGCAGCGGTCGCGATGAGGATCGAGAAGCGGGCGATCAAGTCATTTGGACCTTTGAGCCGGACATCGTCTATTCCGCCCTCGAATACCTGATGGCGCGCGTCTCGGCTGAGCGCCCTTTTCAAGCCCCTCTTTTCGCCACCGCTGTTCGCTCTTGCGTGCCAAAGGCGACCTCTTTGCAGTTAACCGTCGCCGTGACGACCAAGCTCGCGCGACTGTTGCAGGAGCAGGCTGGACGCGAGATCGCCATCAACCGAATCGCAACGGCCATTCGTCGTTCGCTCGAACTCGACAGCGTCCTTCAGACGACGGTTGATGAGGTTGGACGTGCGCTCGGCGCGCATCGCTGTGCTCTTCGGGTGGAAGGCGAACATGGGGAACCAGCGTTGGCCAAGTTCTATTTCCGACCGGGCCATCGCGCAGAAGCCGATGAGATCGCGTTGCATAGCGATCTATGCGCGTACTGCGCGCGGCTGAGCAGCAATCTTCAGAATTACGTCGTCGATGGACGCAGCAAAGACGAAGCAGCAGATCATGCTCTTCGCCCGCTCGCGGTGGTTCCACTCATCTACGGCGAAAGACTGATGGGAGCGTTGATGGTCCAGTCAGATGATCCGTCGCGCGTCTGGCAAGAGAGCGAGCTGCTCTTGCTCAATACCGTTGCCGATCAAGTCGCCGTCGCCGTCAATCACGCGCGCTTGTTCGAGATGGTACAAAAGCAAGCCCTAACGGATGGGCTGACCGGATGTTTCAATCGTCGCTCCTTCGAGATGCAGCTTGAGCGCGATATGAACCTCGCGATGCGCAAGAGGCAGCCCGTCTCGCTGGTCTTGCTCGACTTGGACCACTTCAAAAGGATCAATGACACGTTCGGGCACGCTGCGGGTGACCTCGTGTTACGGACTCTGGCTGGGGTTTTGCGCGAAGAGCTACGCGACACCGATACGGCGGCGCGCTACGGAGGCGAGGAGTTCGCTTTGATCTTGCCGCAAGCGGACTTTGAAGGAGCGGTGGTCGTAGCCGAACGCTTGCGCAAGCGCATTGAAGGGCTTGAGCTGCCGTCGGTCGGACACGTCACGGCTTCCTTTGGCGTAGCAACGTTTCCGCAGCACGCCGTTTCGCGCGAGAAATTGATCGAAATCGCCGATCAGGCCCTCTACGCCGCCAAAAAAGAGGGGCGCAACCGCGTCGGCGTGCCATCACACAGCCGTCTCGAAACGACCGAGGATCCGTTTGATGATCTGGAGGAATCAATCTCACCTGCCGAAACAGTCCGTCCATCCATGCAACCGAACAGATGAACGATCGACGATCTGAGCTTATGGATCACTTGCCGTCAAGAGGCGTAAAAATCGCCGAAAAGGCTTCGGCGAGGGCTAGCAAAGCGTGACGGTTGCTATATAGCGGCACCGTTAAACGCCCGGTCGTCTCGACGATTTTGATGAACGGCTCCAGTTGCCCATCTGCGTTGAAGGCAAAATCGATTCTGGCACGCGATCCGCACCTACCTCGTGCGTCAGTTGATCGGTTGGGCCGTTAACGAAAATGGGCTTCCCTGGATACTGAAGTCTTTGAACGCCTTCCTCAATCCCTTCGCCGCCCTGTTGATTGCTTTGAGCACTCCGAAGAGAATCTGCGACCCAAGGAGGCTCATTTGCCGAGCAGCTTGTAGATGATTTTAAACCTTTCGGACATCATCGCCCGGACTTCGGCCTTCTCAGGTGCTCCTTTGAAAGTTTCAGGGTCTGCCTCGTTGAAGTGCGGGTCGTTCAAAAGCGAGTTCAACTTTTTCCGCGCGAGGCGCGAGATCGCGTGATTAATCCCGCCCACTTCGTTTTCGTTTGGAATCATGCCTCTGGCGCGTCGGTCTCGCGTCCTCGGCTTTGAGACACGACTGGCGGCATCTTGGCGGCGCATGGTACTTGTTAGTATCGAGTTTCCATCTTTGACTTTCGGTCGCGACGGTGACAGGCGCTTCAACTCTCTTTCCGGCAACTTGCCGTCGGCCATACGAATGGCGCATTATGATCTTTCTCGCGTTGTCGGACCATGGATGATCTACGCAAATTCGTTCGCTATTTCGGCCCGTACAAAAAACACCTGATCTTTGGCACGCTGTGCGTCCTCGCCTCGGTGGCCATCGGCCTGTTGGTCCCGGTGCTGGTCGGGCGTGCGGTGGACGATCTTCGCGCGAACTTGACGTGGGAGAAGCTGGCGCGCTATGCGCTCCTGATCCTCGGCGTCAGCTTCGTGAGCGGATTTTTCCTCTTTTTGCAGCGATTGGTTCTCATCGGCATGTCGCGCCACGTCGAGTACGATCTTCGCCGCGACTTCTACGCTCATCTGCAACGACAACCGCTTTCGTTCTTTCAATCCCATCGCATCGGCGATTTGATGGCGCGCGCTACCAACGACCTCTCAGCCGCACGACAGTTAGCTGGACCGGCCATTATGTACTCGTTGCAGACGCTCTTCGTCATCTTGATCGTTCTCCCGTTGATGTTGCGTATCAGCGTGCGTCTGACCTTGCTGCTTTTCGTCACCATGCCGCTCGTCTCGTTGACGGTCAAATACTTGGGTCAACAGATTCATTTGCGATTCGAGAAGATTCAAGACTTCTTCGCGCAGATCTCCGCGCGGGCGCAAGAGAACTTCACCGGTGTGCGCGTCGTGCGCGCTTATGCACAGGAAGAAGCAGAGATCGAGGCCTTCAATCGCTTGAACCAGCAGTACGCCGAACGCAATTTGAGCTTGGTGCGCATCTCGGCGGCGATGCGCCCATTGCTCCAGTTGCTTATCGGACTCGGCTTCGTGCTCATCATCTGGTACGGCGGAACTTTGGCCGCGCGCGGCGAAATCACCGTCGGCGGATTCACCGAATTCAACCTCTATCTCGCGCGTCTTATCTGGCCGCTCATCGCGATGGGTTACGTCGTCAACCTCTACCAGCGCGGAACGGCCAGTCTCAAGAGGATCAACGCCATTTTCGCTGTTCGACCCAGCATCGCCGATGCCATTCATCCACAAGCCGATCCGCCGATCAGCGGCCAGATCGAATTCCGCCGATTGACGTTTGGCTATCACGAACACGCGCCCGCGGTGCTACGCGGCATCGACTTGACCATCGAGGCTGGACGGACGGTCGCTTTCGTCGGACGCACGGGGAGCGGCAAATCGACGCTGCTCAATTTGATCCCGCGCATTCTCGATCCGCCGCCTGGCACCGTGTTCATTGATGGCGTTGACGTGCGCGAGCGTCCGTTGTCGCAGATCCGTGCGAGCATCGGTTACGCACCACAGGAGCCTTTTCTCTTCAGCGAGACGCTGGCCGAAAACATCGCCTTCGGCGTCGAAGGGGCTTCGCGCGAAGAGATCGAATGGGCCGCCGAGGTCGCTGGATTGATGGACGATGTGCGCGCTTTCCCCGCCGGTTTCGAGACGGTTGTCGGCGAGCGCGGCATCACCCTCTCCGGAGGGCAAAAGCAACGTGTGACGTTGGCGCGCGCCATCATTCGACGTCCGCGCATCCTGATCCTCGACGACGCGCTCTCTTCGGTTGACTCTTACACCGAAGAGAAGATCCTCGCCCGTTTGCGCGAGGTGATGCGCCAACGGACCAGCATCATCGTCTCGCATCGCATCTCGACGGTGCGCGATGCGGATGTCATCTATGTTCTCGACGATGGAGAGATCATCGAATCCGGCACGCACGAAGAGCTGCTCGCGCGTGGCGGCGAATACGCGGCGCTGTATGAACGTCAATTGCTCGAAGAGGAGTTGGCGACAAGCTAGAACGGGGGACGAAAGCGGATGATCAAACCGACTGAGAACCGCGCCGTCGAAGTGAATAGAAATCTGCGGCGCCTCTTTCTGCTTTGGACGACGTTTCTCGTTTCAGCCGCTCTCTGCGGACTCTTCATCTGGGCGGGCGAGACGACGAGACCGGTTGCCGAAAGCAGCCATGTGATCGCGATCTTGTTTGCGTTCGCCAGCCTTTCCATCATCGGCTCATCGGTCATCGCCAAACGCGTGTTCCTTGCGCTGGCCGTAGCGCGCCACAAGCTCTGGCAAGTGGTGCGCGCTTATCTGATCGCTTTCGTTCTGTGTGAAGCGGCGGCAGTGCTCAGTGTGGTCGCCTTCTTCCTTTCGCGTAGTCGTCTCGCTTACGCGATCTGCGTGATTGCGGCGCTGGCCATCATCGCTCACTACCCGCGACGCGATCACCTCGAAGCGGTGCCGAGCGAGTAGGATCTTTCGGGAGGCAAAGGGATGTCAACGGCGGCTCGCCAGTTTCACGAAGAGGAGGCCATCGGACGAACTTACGATTGGCATGTCGCGCGCCGACTCTTGCGCTACCTGCGTCCGTACGTGCGCGCGCTCGTTCCGGCCTTGCTGCTGACGCTCGTGCTCAACGCGCTGCGGATATTACAGCCGAAGTTCACGCAGTACGCCATCGATTGGTATATCGTGCCGCGTCAGCTCGCCGGACTGAAATGGCTCGCGCTCGCTTTCTTGGGCGTGCTGTTGCTGACTTTCGTTCTCTCCTACGTGCAGACGGTTCTGCTCGAAACGGTCGGTCAGCGCGTGATGTACGATCTTCGGAGCGAACTCTACACCAAGCTTCAACGACAAGACGTCGCCTACTACGACCGAACGCCCGTCGGACGAATCATGACGCGGCTCACCTCCGATGTCGATGCGCTCAACGAACTGTTCACGTCGGGCGTCATAGATGTCCTCGGCGATCTGGTGATGATCTTCGCTATCGCGGCCCTCATGTTCTGGATGGATTGGCGGTTGACGCTCGTGACGCTGCTCACGGTGCCGATGCTCTTTGCGGCGACGATGTGGTTTCGCCGCCACGCGCGACGCGGCTACGACCGCGTGCGGACGCGGCTGGCGCGCATCAATTCCTTTCTTCAAGAGCACCTATCGGGAGCGCAAATCGTTCAACTTTTCAACCGCGAAGAGAAGGCGCAGGCGCAGTTCCATGAACTGAACGATGACTATCGCCGCGCCAACATCGAGACGATCTTCTACTATGCTATCTTCTTCCCGCTCGTCGATCTGATCGGGGCCATCGGCACGGCGCTCATCATTTGGTATGGCGGCTGGCGCGTCTTGGGAAGCGCGCCCGGCGAAGGGGCGCTGTCGCTTGGCGCGCTCGTTGCCTTCATTCAGTACCTGCAACAACTCTTTCAACCGATCCGCGATCTTTCGGATAAATATAACGTCCTGCAAGCGGCGGTGGTCGCTTCGCACCGTATCTTCCGCACGCTGGACCAGCCCATCGCCGTGACCTCGCCGCCGCATCCGCGCCGCACGGGGCGCGCCCGCGGAAAGGTCGAGTTCGATGGCGTTTGGTTTGCTTACAAGGAAGAGGAATGGGTTTTGCGCGACGTCTCTTTCACCATCGAACCGGGCCAGTCGGTCGCTATCGTCGGCCACACCGGATCCGGCAAGACGACGATCACCAACCTGTTGATGCGCTTTTACGACGTTCAACGCGGGCGCGTGCTTCTCGACGGCGTCGATGTGCGCGAGTGGGATCTGCGCGACCTCAGACGCAACTTCGCCGTCGTGCTGCAAGATGTCTTTCTCTTCAGCGGAACCATCGAAAGCAACATCCGTTTAGGACGCGCCGAGATCAGCGATGAGCGCGTCCGCTGGGCTGCGCGCGAGGTGCAAGCCGAACAGTTCATCGCACGCTTGCCCGGCGGTTACAAGGCGGAAGTGCGCGAGCGCGGGGCGGGCCTCTCCGTCGGACAGAAACAACTGATCAGCTTTGCGCGCGCGCTCGCTTTCGATCCGGCAATTCTCATTCTCGACGAAGCGACCAGTTCGATCGACACCGAAACGGAACAGTTGATTCAGCGGGCCATCGAACGAGTCATGCGCGGGCGCACGTCGCTCGTCATCGCGCATCGCCTATCGACGATTCAAAACGTTGACCGCATCATCGTCCTTCATCGCGGCGAGATACGCGAACAGGGCACACATCAGGAACTGTTCGCGCAGAGAGGACTATACTGGCGACTCTACCGCTTGCAGTACGCCAACCGACTCGGGCGCGCGGAATTCAAAGATGCCATCATAACATCCCGATGACATTTCGCGGTTCGGCGGATTTGCGTTGGAAGAAGCTTTAAGAGCCTTTGTGACCACTGCTGCCAGCTAAAGCGGGTGGCTTCTCGGGACACGCATGATGTGACCGTTTACGTTACGTCCCGAAGGCTCGGTCCGAGCCGGAAAGAAACGCTAGGCTAAAGCGCGTTTCAAGATAACACAAGGAGGGAGCGCGAAGGGGACTGCCGCCTAAAGTCGGCAGTCCCCTTCGCGCGAAATTGTCAACCACCCCACGGCTAAAGCCGGGGGCCCCCGATGCCGGGTATGGCTGATGGAAGAGGGGCCGAGCCCGTGGGCGCAAGCGGCGTGGGTTTTGCTGGCTTTTCCAAACTGTCCGCCAACTTCGGTTTTTCCGCCTTGTCGGCGCGTCGTTCGAGCGGGATCAAACTGTCGAGCGCCCGATATATTTGCAGATAGATCTGCGTTTCGCGCGGGATGAGCGCGCGCCAGTCGGCTCCGCCGCGTCGTATGTACGAAGGCAGACGGGCCGGGTTGGAGTTGTAACCGGCGGCGATCAATTCATCTTGCGTCGCCCAACCGACGCTCACCGCGTAGGCGACGTCAGGATCCTGCGCAAGATCGTTCCATGTGTCTCGCATGTAGAGGAGCATGGCTTCCAGCGCGTTGCCGTGGTTGCGCATGCCGAGGACGAAATCCGGATTCAACCCGATCGCCGGATAACGATCGCGCACCATGCGGTAGGTGGAAGGGATCATCTGAACCATGCCACCTGCGCCAGCGCTGCTGACCGAGTAACGGTAGGTGTCGAGTTCGTTCAACCCGTAGAGCGCATAAATCTCCTCGAAGAGCTTGAGGCGACTTTCGCGCATGAAACGGTCGTGGTCCACGTGCTCGACGACGCACAGGCGTTCAGCGATGTCGAGGATCTGCGGCGAGATAGAGACGCCTTTATCGCGCAACCGTTTTGCTGCCAGATCGACCATGCTCCGTACATACTCTCGCCCGGCACGCACCAAATCATCGGTCAGCAGCGCCGGATGGGCTGAGACGTAGTAAGCCATCTCGCGAAACGCGCCCCCCTTCTCAATCGGATATTCGACTACCAAAGGCGCTAGATGGCGTCCCGTTGCGACGTCCGTGATCTCGACCGCCGTGTTGACGTAGTTCGGTCTGAGGATACGCACGCGAACAAGCTTTCCGTTCGACGTCGAGACGGTCGTTTCCGCTCCGGGCGTTAGAAACGTCTGTTTCGGCAGTGCGATCAGATGTAATTGCGACGTTGCCGGATCGTAAGCCGTGAGCGTCACGAAGAAGGTCGCAGAGTTTCCCGCCGCCGTGAGCTTGGGCCGAGAGCGAAGCGCGCGTTTGGCTTCTTCAAGCTTGGTCTTCACTTTGCCGTATGGCAAAGGCTGCACCGGCTGCGGCGGCGCCGTCGGCACAACGGTTGGCGTGACCACTTTGGCTGGCGAGTTTGGAGTCGGCGGCGCACTCTGTGCGGGCGGCGTCGGGGAAGGCGCGCCAACGATGCGCGGTCTCGTCGCTGACGGCAGAGGCACGGTCTGGGCATCAGAAGTTTGAGCGGGCGTCTCCACGGTGGAGAACAAAAGTAGGCAGATGAAAAGCAACGGCTTCCTCATGGGTGACGCAATGCTGACTCAAACTCGTCGGCTGGACCGCCTATCGAAAGCGGTTTCGCTGGGCGAAACCGCAACAATAAGATTCACCGAAAGCATGGTTGGTTGTCAACCCGTTTTTCTTCAAACTTCGAAGACGCTTCCATCTGCCACTACCCAACCCCCGATCTTTCACTTTTCTTCTGTTGATCCGTTCGGCTTGGTTCGGAGCGAAATAGCCGAGTCGCGTAAGACAGCAGTGCTCCGCATCTGATGCTTCGCTCGACTGAGTCGAGCAGCGAGCGCGCATTTGCGCCTTCCTTCTCCCGGTCAGAAGCCTCAGAGATCGCGTAGCTTTCCGGCCACTGCGCCAAGCGCCGATTCGGTCGCGTCGCGCAATGTGCCGATGCGCTGCGTCATACGAAAACGCGTCCAGATCAAGTGGCCCACGCTCAAGCCCAAACTGCTGTCGAGTTCGCTCAGCTCGGCAACCAGCGCGCGCTGCGCAGCGCGGTCGAAGGCATGGCGTAACTCAGCTGGAGCGGATTCCATTCCTTCGACAAGCAACACTTCACCTGCCGCCTGACGACGAGCGTAGTCGCGCAGTTTAGAACGCGCTTCGCCGCCTATCTTGCCCGTCGAGACGACGATCAAATGCGTCGCTTCATGCTCGATCGCCAAGTCCAAGGCGCGGCGCGCATGCGCGAGAGCGAAATCACCGTCGCGCAGGTGGAGCAAGAAGAGTTCCGCATGCACGCCGACCATCGCCAACGCATCGCCTTCGGGCGTGAGCATGATAGCCATCTGTTCATCGCGTATGCCTAGCTCGCGCAGCAGCAAGCGTGTGCGCGCCGCCAGCCACGCGCCGCCGTCGAGCAACTTGGTGGCTTGATCGGTCAATGCGACCCGCTCTTCGACCCTTTCGTCGGCGACGGCAGCGCCACACTCACTGCACACAGCGTTGCTCGTCAAGATCAGTTCGAGCGCCTCGGGCGATGGTAAACGAAAGAGAGCGCGTCCCTCGCGCCGACAAACCACCGCGACTTCGCGACGTAAAAGCCCCGCTTCGGTCAAACGGCTGAGCAGGGTCTCGTCCACATGGTCGCCGAGCGGCGCTGCCGCGACCCCTTCCGCCTGCCCTTCGCGCATTCGTCGAAGCAGACGGCGCGTCTCTTCGTCCGTCAGAAGATCCGTCGCCTGCAATGGCACTTCGCTCAACCGAGCTTGGCTCGCTTCGGCCCGTTCAATGAAACGCTCCCAACCGCGTCCGAAACGCGGTTCGATCCGACGCCATCCCCTTGCTTCTATCAGCGGTGTGCCGCTCGCCCGTCGCATGGCATCGAGCGACTCTTCTATCTTCTGGCAGAAATCATCGAGCGCTACCAACTGCTCCGTGCTCGCGTTGGTGTAGACCACGCCAGCCTTCGTTTCAGACTCGCCCCCTGCAGAGCCGAAAATCAGAAAGAGCACGGCATCGCGAAGAAAGAACAGATCGCCGCGAACGTAAGGCTCTGCCCTTTCAGCCTCCATCCAAGCCGCGACAGCTCGTTCCATCTCACGAACGCGCGTCGGGCCGGAAAGGACGACTTCGAAACAGCGCGCCCGCGCCGATCGAATCAATGGCACGAAGCCCATCTCCTGTAAACGGTCCAACAGTAGAAGCCGTGTCGCCCCATCCACCGCGTGCTCCGACACGCGACTCTCGAAGTGGATCATGACCCAATCCCTCCCCTCAACCTTTTGCGGGTGGTCATGCTATCACGCTTCGTCGAAGAAGGGCTAGAAGATTTCGCAGTGTAGATGAACATGGGAAGGACGCGCGTCGCTCATCTCAACGATCGTTCTCTTCCTCGTAGATGAACAAGGACGCGCAGACCACGCGGAGCGCTTGACGCACGTCACGGTTCGTTAGTTTGGCTGATAACGTCGGCTGGATCGATCCTGCGCCCGTAGATCGCTTGACGCGCGTCACGGTTCTCAAGAGCCAGAGGAGTTCACGCTGGCGAGCATGGCTTGACTCTTAGTTAGTCTGCGACGCCGAATGTTGGCCGCCACCCGCCAGCGAACCGACAAGGAGCTTCTTGGTCATTTTGATACAGAAGGTCCCCCCGAGAGCCTCCCCATCCACGTGCTATCTGCCTCTTTTGCAACAGTTTGACCACTACAAAGGCGCTGTTCTAGTAGCGCTCGTTTTCGATTCACTTGAGCTTTTCGGTGTGATTTATCACAAAACGGTCATATTGCTTGTTGCGCGTCAAACGCGAACTGCGTAGAATCCCGTCCCGCTGCCAACAAGCAGCACCCTTCCTCACGCAGTTAAAAACGTTGGATCGAGAGGAGGTCACCGAAGGTTCCCCTATGATCTTTGGAAGATCGCTCCCCTGCGTTCTGGTTGGGTTGTTCATGGCGTTGACCTCGGTCAACGCGCAAGATGTAAGGCCGCGGCGGGCAACGGAGATCATTTCGTTGACCGGCGTGCGGACATTGACGACGGATCCATTCAGCGTCCTTCCCCCAGCTTCTCCGGCACCACCGTTCAAAGGGCTGGCGACCGTCTCGCTGAAACAACTGCTGCTTTCGGAGATAGATCACCGACTCGGCGCGCCTTATGTTTACGGCGCCTCTGGCCCGCGCAGCTTCGATTGCTCCGGATTTGTTTGGAGCGTCTTTCAAGCTGTCGGCATAAGTTTCGAGCGCAGCAATGCGCGCACGCTCTGGTTACGTTTCGAGCCGGTGCCGCCCGGCGAGGAGTACAAATTCGGGACGCTCGTCTTCTTCAATAACTTGACGCACGTCGGCATTGTGGCCGATGAGCACGGCTTCTTCCATGCCTCGCGTTCTCAAGGCGTAACATACTCTCCATTCAACGACTACTGGCTGGACCGATTAGACGGTTTCCGCCGCGTTCCGGCGGTGACGCTGCAATTGGCCGAGTAAGAGGGCGGAACCTCGCTCAAGACTTTCCGGGACGCAAGAAGGAGCGCTTCTTGCGTCCCGCTCTTCTGGCCTCGAATCACGACCGATTCTGCGCCGATGCACCTGTTGCTTTCGGGATGGGTACAGCTTCAACGCTCGTTTTTCGGCGGGACGAATCCGGCCCGGTGTTCGTTGTCGCGCGCTTCCCACACGGCGACGACCTTGTCCAAAGCGACGTAGCAGATGCGACCGTCGCAATCCTTCAGGCGAAGCACTCGTTCATCGACGGCGAGCACTTCGCCGCGTATATTGGCCATACCTAGACAAGCGATGTCGACTCTTTTGCCGATGAATTGCGAGAGAAGCTCGTTCATCCCCGCTCTCGATCTCCTTTTGTGATCACAGGCCGTGCGCTCCGAGTGGGCCGATGCTTGATCGCCGATCATGAGTCTGAAGCAGCGGTCCAGACGCTGCCCGTTGCTCCAAGATCGACCGATTCGGTGAAAAGGCGCTGTTGACTTGACACTCCCCACAGCTTGCAGCCAGGGGATTCCTGGCTCGACGAAACCGCTTGCCGCTAGACCGTCTCCAGTCCGGCGGTAGAGGTCGGTCTCTCCCCAGGCGTTGGGTTCGGGCGTGCCCCACCCTACCGTTCCCAATCCTCGTTGCAGGATGTTGAGGGCCGCGTTGTGGTCTCGATCCAAAACAAGTCCGCAGCGTGAACATCGGTGCGTACGCTCCGAGAGCGCCTTGGCAACCGGCGTCCCGCAACGCGAGCAGTTTTGGCTGGTGTATTGTGGCGGGACGGGAACAATGACCCGCCCGTACACCACGCCATAATACTCAAGCCAGCGGCGAAACAGCGACCAAGCTGCATCGCTGATGCTCTTGGACAGCGTGCCGCTCTTCACCATGTTCCGCACTTGCAGGTCCTCAAAGGCGACCAAGTCGTGAGACCGGACGACGCACCTCGCCAGCTTCGCGGCGAAGTCTTTACGCTGCCTTTGAACCTTCAGATGCGCTTTCGCTAACAGATTGCGCGCCTTCCCGCAGTTCTTCCCTCCCTTCTCGCGCCGACTCACGGTGCGCTGGAGGCGCTTGATCTTGGCCTCCGCCTTGCGAAGGAAACGCGGGTTCTCGACCTTGTTCCCGCGTGAATCCGTGTAGAAACTCTCCAGCCCCATGTCGAGGCCGACGCAGGACTGGGTGGGAACGATGCTCTCACGGCGTTCGACGGCGACGGCGAACTGGACATAGTACCCGTCCGCACGACAGATTAGCCACACTCGCTTGATCTCGTCCAAGGCAAAGCAGGAGAGATCGCGGGTACCCTTCAGCTTCAAGGTCCCGATGCCGTTCCCGTCGGTGAAGGTGATCCGCTTCCGATCCTCCGCGAGCCTCCACCCGGAGGTCTTGTACTCGACCGACCGGGAGTTTTTCTTGAAGCGGGGATAGGGCTTCTTCCCGGGTTTCTGCCCCTTGCATGCGGCGTAGAAGCGGGCGATGGCGCTCCAAGCTCTTTCCGCAGCCGCCTGGCGTGCCATACTGATGAGTCGCCCGGCAAATTGGAACTCCTTTGCCAGCGCGGCGGAATAGGCGCTCAGGTCACTCTTCCCAACGCCGCGGCTGTCCATCCAGAGCCGGATGCACTTGTTCCGGATGAACTGCGCTGTGCGAATTGCCTTCTCCACCGCACGGAACTGCTCCGCTTTGCCGTATGCCTTGTCTTCCAACACCAACATGCAAATATTATACGGTCTCCTTATACGAGACTCACCAGCATAAACTTGCGCGCCTTATATCCCCAGGCATAAATGCCGGGGCACAACGCGCGCGATTTGGTAAACCGAGCTAATATCGCCCGTTCTCTTTCTTTCCGTTGAAAGTTATCTGAAAGAGCGGCAAGACAGTTGGATCATCCTGTTGCCGCAGTTCGAATTTGTAAACATCGTAGTATGGGCAACGCACGCGCGCCGGATATTCGCGGCACACTTGCGGACGAGCATGATAAATGGAACAGCCGCGCGTTCGACGGTCGAGGAAGATGCAAGCTTGGCCGAAGAGCGGATCGCGCGCTCGGCGCAACACGCGCTCGCCTTGATAAAGGCGTGTGAATCTTTTGGTCGCTTCTTCGACTGAAACGGCGAAGTGGCGTGCCAATCGCGCGATATCGCGCGCCGTTACGGCCACTCGCTCGTACACTGAGCAGCAAAACGCCGGGCATTTGGTGCAATCATAAAGCGTTCGCCTTTTTTGACCGTTCTTCATCGCTCGCCAAAGCGCCTTCTGGATGTTCGACTCAGATGATCGAGAAGATAGCACAAATTCGTCGGACATGCTCGCAAACGCCACCGCCAAGCTCGACCGCGTGCGTTTCGGAGGCGAAACGACGACGAGCGCAGTGGGGCGTCTCGTGCGTTGGGGACCGCTTTTTGCAGGCGATCAACCGGGGGCGTTCGACTGCCGCGCTTCAGCGACTGCGTCAGCAACCCGTCGCAGGCGAACTCGCCCGACGCGCCGCTCGTCGGCGTCGAGGATCTCGATCTCCAAGCCGTGCAGATTGAGCTTCGTTCCAACGCGCGGCACCTGTCCGAGCTCGCTGATGATCATGCCGGCGACCGTAGTGAATTCTTCGCTTTCGAGCTTGATGCCGAACAGTTGCTCGATCTTCCAGACTTCCGTCGAACCCAAGACCTCGTAATAACCGTTATCGCCTTCGACGATCTCGACGATCTCTTCCTGCGCCGTGTCTTCGTCCTCTATTTCGCCGACGATCTCTTCGAGGATGTCTTCAACCGTCACGAGTCCGGCGACGCCGCCGTATTCATCGATGACGATCGCAAGCTGCATGTGAGCTTTCTGCATCTCTTCGAGGAGTTCGGCCACCTCTTTGGTCTCCGGCACAAACAGCGCTGGCCGAAGCAAGGGGGCGATCGGCTCTTCTTCACGCCGCTCAGCCCAGCATTGCAACAGGTCACGGACGTAGATGATCCCTTCGATGTTATCGATCTGTTCGCGGTAGACGGGCAGGCGCGAGTATTTCGATTCGATGATCGTGTCGCGCGCTTCGCGCACGGTAGCCGTGATCGGCAGCGCGACGATCTCGGTGCGCGGCGTCATCACCTCGGCGACGCGCGTTTCGCCGAATTCGATGATCGAATGGATGAGTTCGCCCTCTTCCTCCTCGATGATCCCCTCTTCCTCGCCGACGTCGATAAGCGCTTGAATGTCGTCCTCGTCGCCTTCCTCCTCTTCGTCAACTGCTTCGCCTTCGACCTCCGTCTCCTTGCGCCGGTAACGCGATAGCGCACCGTTGGCTGGCATCGGGATCCAACCGAGCGCGCGGCGGAAAGGTTGAAACAGCGGAAGCAAGAGGAAGATGATCCGTTCCGGTCCGCGACGCGCGATCAAGCGCGGGATGATTTGACGGAAGGAAAGCACCAGCGCGAGCGCGATCACGAAAGCGATGCCGAGAAAACCGGCATGCGGGTAGAAGCGCAAGACGAGCGACGTGATCAGCACCGTCGTCGAGACGATCAAGACCTGAATGGCCGTCGAGAGCGTGAAGCGGAAGCGCGCGCGATCTTCCAGCATCTCTTTCAAGAGCGCCGAGGCGCGACTTCGCCGTTCTTCCGCCTCCGCGAGCAGTCGCCTGAGCCCGACATCGCTCATGCAACTTAGCGCGACATCGATTGTCGCCAGCAGCGTTAGCGCGGCGAGAAACAGGATGGTGAGAGATAACTCGATCTCCATAGTTTTCGACGATGCCCGACTCCGCCGCCGACCCTAGATGATGCCGAGGCGTCGGCGCAAACGAAGTTCCAAACGGTTCATCTGCCCATCATCCGTTTCATGATCGTAACCGCAGAGGTGAAGCAACCCATGGAGGATCAATTGCGCGATTTCGCGGTCGAAGTCAAGCCCATTCTCCGCCGCCTGCCGTGCAGCGCGTTCGACCGAGATGACCACATCACCTAAAGGCTCACCGCCGATTCGTTGCTTCGGATCGGATAGCGGGAAGGAGAGCACATCGGTCGCCTCGTCGCGTCCGCGGAACTCGCGATTGAGCTTGCGAATCGCCTCGTCGGAGACGAAGACCACCGTTGCCATCTCGCCGTTCAATCCAATCTCTTCCATGACGCGCGCGGCAAATAGCTGCCAGCGACGACGGTCCATGTCTCGCCGCCGCTGGCGGTTGAGCACCTCGACGCTGTTCGCCGTTCGCGTCTTTCGTCCGCCGCTCGTTTCAGTTCCTTCAATCCGCATGGCCTTTGTCTCGCCATCGCAATCAAGCGTCGCAAGACTGTCCGCCCCGCTCATAGCTGGCTCTTTTTGGAATGCTCCTCGTAGGCTTTGATGATCATCTGGACGAGCTTGTGCCGGACCACGTCCTTCTCGGTGAAATAGACGAATTCGATCCCTTCGATGCCGGAAAGCACGCGCTGCGCTTCGACCAAGCCGCTACGCTTCCCCGCGGGAAGGTCGATTTGCGTCACATCGCCCGTGATGACCGCCTTCGAGCCGAAGCCGATGCGCGTCAGAAACATCTTCATCTGCTCGCTCGTCGTATTTTGCGCTTCGTCAAGGATGATGAACGCGTCCGACAACGTCCTTCCGCGCATGAAAGCCAACGGCGCGACTTCGATGATCCGCTTTTCCAGAAAGCGCGTTACGCGGTCGGCCTCGATCAAATCGAAAAGCGCATCGTAGAGCGGACGCAAGTACGGATCGACCTTGTCTTGTAGATCGCCCGGAAGGAACCCGAGTTTTTCGCCCGCTTCCACCGCTGGACGTGCTAGAATGATGCGGCTCACCTGCTTTTGCATGAGCGCTTGTACGGCCATGGCGACGCCAAGGTAGGTCTTGCCCGTTCCAGCGACGCCGATGCCAAAAACGATGTCGTTCGTTTGGATCGCCTCGATATACCGCCGTTGCGTGGCCGATTTGGGGGCGACCTGTTTTTTGCCAGATGGATTGAAACGCGCCTTGGTGAAATAGTCGCGCAGCCGGTAGGCTCGATCTTCGGCGATCTGCGCGAAAGCCTCGCGCAACTCGCGGTCCGTGAAAGATCGCCCCTCGGTCATCAGCGAAGCGAAATCTTCCAGAATGCGTTCAACCGTTTCGACATCCTTCGGGTCGCCTGTGACGACCAACTCCTGCCCGCGCGCATCGACGCGCACGTCCAAGAGCGATTCCAAGTACTTGATGTTCTGATCGTGGACGCCAAAAAGGGTTTCGACACCTCTTGGTGGAAGCGCTATCTTCTTCAAATCGCGTAAATCTCTCCTTGTTCGTCGAGGCGGTTTCGAGACGACGCGAGCGCTGCAACGGACAGGGGATTGGCGACAACCAACATAGCGCGACGCATGAAACGCTACTATAGTGCTCCCGCGCCTGTCAACATCGTGGGTTGAGAGAAGGGGCAACGAAATTCGGCGTCGATATCACTTCAGCGCTCCGACTAACCGGCGGCAGCAAGCGCGCGTTCGGCGCGGGCGAGCAGACCTTCGATGAGCGGCAGATTCCGCTCCAATCGAACGTAGCTGGGATCGAGCAAGCCGAAGAGAGGGTGCCGTTCGGTTGAGCTTTGCACTTCTTCCGCTTCGCGCAAGAGCACTTGAGCGAAAGCGCGCACGACGCCCGGATCGAACTGCGTCCCTGTGCCGCGCGCAAGCTCACCGAGGACCTCCTCGAACGAGAGTTGCGGACGATACGGGCGCGTCGTCGTCATCGCATCGAAGGCATCGGCCAAAGCGATGATCTTCGCTCCGAGCGGAATTTCGTGCGCGCACAATCCTTCCGGATATCCGCTGCCATCGAGCCGCTCATGATGATAGCGCGCCAGCAGCGGAAGATCAGCGTATGGGTGCCTGATGCGCGCCAAGATCTCGTAACCGGCGATGGTATGCTGCCGCAATTCCGGAACGTCGCACGCCGAAAACCTCAGCTTGGAGTTCATCACTTCGCGATCAACGATCAACTTGCCGATATCGTGCAGGTAGCCCGCCACGCGAATGCCTTCGATCTCGTCTTCGCTCAACCCGAGCGCGCGTGCCACCGCGGCAGCATAGAAGCCCACCCGTTCCGAGTGGCCGCGCGTGTAAGCGTCTTTGCAATCGATGGCGACGGCGAAAGCGCGCACGGTATCGTGATAAAGAGCGCGCAAGTCATCGTAAAGCCGCCGATTCTCCATGGCGCGTTCTTTGACTTCGGCCATCAAATGGTGATTGTGGATGCCAACAGCGACGTGTCGCACCATGGCGGCGATGATCTCGCGATCATCTTGATTGATCGGCTCCTGGTTCGCCTTCTCGCCGACGAGCAACAAGCCGATCAGCTCCCGACGCACGACGAGCGGCATGAGAAGTTCGAAAGGGGAACCGAAGGCGGCCCGCACAGGCGGGACCGCTTCAGACGAAAGCCATAAACCGGTGGAAGCGGCGGCGACGAGTGCGTCGTGAACCGTCGCGTCGAGTTCTTCTTCGGAGAGCTTAAGCTGAATGCCGCGCGTGGCGACGAATCGCAATCGCTTCGTTTCGGGATCGTAGATCCCCAACGCACCGCGTCGAATGGCGAGCGTCCCCAAGATGATGTAGAGGCTAGCGCGCGCCAATTCTTCAAAGTCGCGCGTTTCGGACAGCTCCTGCCCCAAGTCCGCCAACGCAGCGAACGAGTGAAGCAGACGATTGGTTCTGTCCAACTCTATTCTCCTTGACGATCAGCAATCCAGCGGCCAGACGGACCGCGGCGATGCGTCTAGGCCCTCTTCTGAGATCGAGACGTAACGCGTCAAACCGAGCATCTCGAAAAGCGCCGCCGTCTGCACGTTGACGGCGGAGAAGACGACGCGCGCGCCCGCTTGTTGCGCCGCCTCAATGATGCCGAGCAGAATGGCGATGCCGATGCTGTTGACCACTTCCGTCTCACGGAAATCGACGACGAGCAAGCGGCAGCCGGCCTCCAAACGAAGTCGACATTCACGTTCGATCCGCTCTCCGCTCAATTTATTGAGGTAGCTCCCGGCGCGAACCACCGTCTTTTCGGGCGCGTTTCGCGGTTGCTCCTCCATCGCCGTAAGTCCCCCCCTTCTTACGAAGATGTTCGCGGACGTTTGTACTTCGTCATGCGGAGCCGAGTCCCATCATCAACACGCTCGAACTCAACCTCGTCCATCAACGTGCGAATGATCTTCAGCCCCCATCCCCGCTTACTCCCGCTCGCCTGATTGCCGTTGTTTGCTGCCGACGGCTCGCCGCGAAAAGCGACGCCGCGACTCCAAACGGTGATAACCAGTTTATCACCTTCAGCGCGAAACCGATGATAAATCTTTCTTTCCGGACTCAAGCTGTGCTCCGCGATGTTGATGCATGCCTCGATGAGTGCAAGCTTGATTTGATTGACGGCCTCCGGCTCGAAACTGAGACGACGCGCGATCTGCTCGACCGCAGTGGCGGCCACGAGTTCGGTCTCTTCGCCGATGGGGATCACCATCTCGAACTCGTCAGCGTGCGCGACTTCGACCGGCGGTTGTGCTCCTTCAGCGGCGAGGCGAGACGCGAGAAGCTCCATCTGACGCCGGTTCGAACCGTAAGCTTCGCGCTCATGCAAGAACTCGCATGCCTCGGCAGAAAAGCCCTCGGGCGCGACTAACCATACGCGGAATCGCTTGAATCCGCAAGTGCGAGCGAGTTCGATGAGCCGATTGTACCACATCTCGGTCAATGCGCGACCGGCCTCCGTTTTGGCCTCGATCTCAGCCGCCAGCCAAACGACTTGATTCTGCTCGACGTACTGCCCGGCATCGAAACCATGTGCGACGGCGCAATGTGCCTCTTCGCACACGCGCTCGAGTGCCGGGTGGAAGGCCACGCACGGAGCCGTATGAACCACCTGCGGCAACAGCACGAGGTCGGTTTCGGTCTCCAACGACGCGAGCACCGCGTCGGGCTCGAGCCCTTTGTACAAACGGCTGAAGCGATCGTAGTGAAACAGACTGGCGGGCATGCGTTGACAGTTGAAGCGCGCGAGCAGCTCGCGCAACCGCGGCGCGGCTTCGCGCCGGTAATGGCGCGCCATGGTCTGCGGCGCCCGCATGAGCATCGCCAGCAACGTATCGGAGATGACCAAGGCGCGTCGTTCAGCAGCGACTTCGAGCCGATAGGCGATCTTCAAGTAATCGCGCCAGACGCCGTCGTCGGCGATCTCGACGAAGGTACCGCTCGAATTGACGAGTTCGTGCGCGTGCAGCGCACGCAGCGCGCGCTGCGTCTCTTCCGGCTCCAGACCAAGACGCTTCTGCCACGTTTCAACTGGAGCTTTACCCGTCGGCGCAGTCATGGTCTCGTACAGCGCGCGGATCAACGCGCGGCGCGCCGTGCCAAGCGGCGCGATCTGCTCCAGCGCCCCGCTGAAACGGCGTCCGATCCGTCCGCCCATTAGCTCATCGACGTAAAGGCGCTGGCAAGCGATAAAGGTATCGAGCGCCGTTTCCGCTTCTTGCGCCGCGCGTACCAAGGCGACGATGAAGAGCGGACGCCCCATCAACTGTTGCACGATCAAATCGCGCGCCGCGTCGCTTAGCGGGACGCGCCGTCGCGCTGCCAAACGTTCCGTCAACAACCGTGCGGCGGCATCGCCCAACCGGTCTAGGTGAAGCGTGCCCGTCTGCTCAAAGATGGCGTTGGCTGCCGAGGCGATATCGAGCACGCGCCGTCGCCATCCAGCAAGCACGAAAGAGGCTTGCATGTGCGCGCAAGCTCGCGCTAACTCCGCGCCGAGCGCGACTTCGCCGCTCAACCGCTCGGTCAAATGAACATCGTCGAACAACAACAACGTGTGCGTGCCATGTTGTGCCGCGCGTTGCGGCGCGCTCAAGCAAAAACGCACTAGTTCAAGCTCATCGCTGCCGCCGCGCACCAGTTCGTAGGATTCGAGCAACGGCTCGAGCCAGACGTAATCAGCGGGCGAAGCCAGTTGCAACAGATCTTTGAGCGGCAGATGCGCGTCGATGATCGTCGGGTCGCGCCTTCGATGCGCGATCAACTGCGCGAGAAAAGCATGAAGGAAGTGGCGCGCAGCGGCGCTCGCCGTCCGATCCGCTGCGGACCAAGCGAAATAGATCGGCGGCGTCGCCTCATCCTGAAAAAGCTCGTCGTAGCTTTGACGCAGGAGTTCCGATAGACCCGTTCCCGGAGCCGCCAACAGCAACAACCCGCGCTCGGTGGCATCGCGTCGCGCAAGGGCGATGATGCGTTGCGACGCTGGCTCGCGTCCGATGAAATCTTCGCGTGAGATACGGCCCAAGATCGGGCGTCCGAACGGACCTCTATTTTGCGTTTCCGGGGGCATCTTCGGAACCGTCTGCGTAAACGACGACTTGGTCCTTACCGCGCCTTTTCGCCGCGTAGAGCGCATCGTCGGCGGCTTTGATGATCGCTTCGGCTGAGTCGAAAGCCGTCTCCGACGAAGCGACGCCGATGCTGACCGTGATGGTGCCGAATGGCTGCGTTTCAGCGAACCGGTAAGGCTGCTGTCGAATGCGTTGGCGCACGCGCTCAGCGATCAAGCCCGCTTCAGTGAGGCCGGTTTGCGGAAGCAGCACGCTGAACTCTTCGCCGCCGTAGCGCGCTGGCAAGTCGGCGGAACGCAACGTTTGGCGCAAGCAGCTGGCGACGCGCTTGATGACCTCGTCGCCAGCTTGATGGCCGTAGCGATCGTTATAGAGCTTGAAATCGTCGATATCGATCATCATGAAGCTCATCACAGGACCGTAGCGCTTCGCGCGTTCAAACTCTTCAGCGATGCGCGTCTCCAAATAACGCCGATTGTGCAGCTCCGTCAGCGGATCGGTGATCGAAAGCTGTAGAAGCTCTTCAGCCCGCCGCCGCCACTCGATGTTCTCCAACGCCAGCGTGATCTGCGGCGCAACCAAATGCAGCAGATGGAGATCGAACTCGTCGTAGGTGCCGCCGCCTCGCTTGTCGGTCAAGTTCAACACGCCGACCTTGCGTTGGCCGATGGCGAGCGGATAGCTGATGAAGGAGCGCGTCCGGTAGGTTCGCTCCTGCTTTTCGGCGACGAAATCCTTGACGAGCAGCGGCTGCCCTTCGTGCATCACGCGACCAGCGACGCTTGCGTTTAAAGGCACGCGCTCGACGCGCACGATGTCGGCATGTGGTCCCACCGCCGCCCGAACTACCAGCTCATCATTCTTTTCGTCATAAACCAGAAGCGAGCTTCGCTCGGATTGAAAGAGTTCCGCCGCGTGTTGCAGGATCGCCGTGTAAAGATCGCCTTGCTCCATTTGCGCGGCGCGCTCCAAAAAGGCCTGGAGCGCCTCCATCGCACGTCTCCTGCGCATGATCTCTTCGCGAAGGCGCATGATCTCGACATCCGGCGCAAGCCGCTTGCACAGCTCGCGCACCGCTCGGCGTTTCTCTTCGTCGAGCGCAGCGGTTTCGACGGCGAGCGCGCCGTTGATGCCTTCGCTGCCGCGCAAAGCGAACAACTCGATCCCGCGCGCACGTCCGCTCTTCCCTTCCGCCTCAACGACCAGCGTCGAACTTCTTTCCGCAGCGTCGCCGAACAGCGTTGAATCAAGCCGCATCTCTTCGCGGACGAAGCGCCCACTGGCATAAACGACCACGAGCGAATTCTCCAGTCGAACGAGCAAGGCGAGCGACTTGAGTTCAAGCCGAGCGCTCAGCTTCTCGCCAAGCCGCTGACACATCTTACGAAAGGGTTCGCCTTCCAAGATTAGATCATCGAACGCTTTCTCTTCGCGACGCGGCGCCGACGCACGAGCGATGATTTCGCCGGGCTGATCGTCGCCGACCGAAAGCGCCCTCAGCTTCTCCACTAGTTGCTCGAAACGCTGCTCGGTCGTGAACAGAACGTTGCGAAACAGATCCGGAAGTTCAAGCCCCTCTAGTTCGCCCGTCCGCACGCGCAGAGCGAAGGCGCGGTAGTCGGCGCTGAACTGAAAGGCGCGTCCACCAACCGCGGCCAACTCGCGCCCTTGAATCTTAACCGGCACGGCAACGCAGCGCAGTCCGGCGTGACATTGGTAACGCGCAACGCCTTCAGCGCGCGCCCGTTCGAGCGCGCGTCCGCAGAAAGGCTGGCAGAGATGAGCGTGAGCGCGCTTGAACGCGCGACAGATGGAATTGTCGTTGTGCGCTGCCACGGTCGGCTCGCCCGGCGCGGCGATGGCGATCGCCAGATTGGTCGCTTCGGCCACCTCGCGATGGAGCGCAAGCCAATCGGCAGGGGTCTCGACTCGCTTCGGTTCAGCCTCCGTCAGCTTTTCGCGCGCCGCTCTGTCCTTCATTTCAATCTCTTCGACCTTCTGTTCACGCAACGATCATCTCCGACTCGAGAGAACGTTCACGCAACGATCCGACTTTCAACCAAAGCGCGCTCTTCTCCGCCCTATTGTGGACGAACTCGCCCGCGTTGCTCGCCTTGCAAAGCGCACCGAGGAAAACTTTAGCACGATGAAAGTGCGGCGGAAGGCCCAACCACACATGCTCAACGCGAAGCGCACCCGCACCATGCGCTTCGTTTTAAAATACCTCGAAGGAGCCGCGATCTTTGGCGGACAGTCGCGTCGCTCCATCGCTCGTCGTCTGCCAAAAGCGCCGCGCGCAAGGAGCACCTTGCGCGAATGCCTGCCCACCTATCAAACTAAATAGACGCAATCGGGCGCTGATTTCAGAACCGCGCGCCGTTTGACCGTATGGGCGAAAAGGCGACTCAAGGCGCGCTCACAAAAGCTACACGCCGCTTGTCGCCGCAACGGACTTAAAGTCCGGGCGCGCTCGACGGCGCGACGCGCTCGATGTGCGGCTCCTCCGGACTGATGCGAATACACGCGGCGAAGTGGCGCGGCTTGATCTCGACCAGCGGCGGCACCACCTCGGCGCACTCGGCGATTGAATATGGGCAGCGCGTGCGAAACCGGCAGCCTGAAGGCGGATTGATCGGCGAAGGGACGTCGCCTTCGAGAACGATTCGACGACGACGCGCTTCGATCTCTGGATCCGGCACCGGCACGGCTGAAATGAGCGCCTTGGTGTACGGCATCAATGGTTCTTCGTAAACGGCCCGCGCCTCGGCCAGCTCGACGATTCGTCCGAGGTACATCACGGCGATGCGGTCCGACATGTGACGTACCGCACGCAGATCGTGCGAGATGAACAGATAAGTCAAATTGAACTCGCGCTGTAAGCGTTGCAACAAATTCATGATCTGCGCTTGAATCGAAACGTCGAGCGCCGAGATCGGCTCATCGGCGACGATTAAATCGGGACGAAGCGCCAAGGCGCGCGCAATTCCAATGCGCTGACGTTGTCCGCCGGAGAACTCGTGCGGGTAGCGTTTGATGAAACGCGGGCTCAACCCGACGCGGCGCATCAAATCGCGCACGCGCTCGTCAGCCTCTCGTCCGCGGGCCAGCCCGAAAGTCTCCAACGGTTCGGCGATGATGTCGCGCACGGTCATGCGCGGATTCAAAGAGGCATAAGGGTCTTGAAAGACCATCTGCAAGTGTCGTCGTTCGCGCCGCATCTCCTCTTTCGACAAGCGCGCCAGATCGCGTCCGCGAAAGATGACCTGCCCGCCCGTCGGTTCGACCAAACGTAAAACGGCGCGCCCGAACGTCGACTTGCCGCAACCGGATTCGCCGACCAGCCCCAAAGTCTCCCCGACGCGCACGGCGAGCGTTACGCCATCAACGGCCTTGACGATGCGTCGCATGGGCTTGCCGCCAGCAACCCGGTCCCAAAACGCTCCGCCGCCGAGGTCGAAATGGACGCGCAGATCGCGCACATCGAGCAACTTCTCAGCGCCGTTGCCTGCTGATCCAGTCTGTTCGGTCAACATCGGCTTCACCCCCTTTTCAGCGCGACTCCGTCGAGAGGTTCATCTCCGGTCCCCGTTTGATCGCCGAGGCGATGCCGCTTTGATTTCGGGCTTCGCGCTCGCGCAAAGATTCGGCATAGACGGCTTCGGCGAAATGGCAGAGCGAATAGTGGTCCGGTGCGATCTGGACCAATGGCGGGAACTCGCGTCGGCATATCTCTTCAACGTGCGCACAGCGCGGAGCGAACGGGCAGCCAGGTGGAAGGTGCGCGACATCGGGCGGCAATCCCGGGATTTGATACAGCTCTCGCCCGCGCTCGTGTGCCGGGTCCGGCACTGAGCGCAGAAGCCCTTTGGTGTAAGGGTTGGCCGGCGTCGCGAAGAGCTTGCGCGTCGGCGCGCGCTCGAAGACCTTGCCCGCGTACATCACGATGATCTGATCGGTCATACCGGCGACGACGCCGAGATCGTGCGTGATCAAAATGACGCTCGTGCCGGTCTCCTCTTTCAAGCGTTTGATGAGTTCGAGGATCTGCGCTTGAATCGTCACGTCGAGCGCGGTGGTCGGCTCGTCCGCGATGAGCAATTCCGGTTCACACGAAAGCGCCATGGCGATCATCACGCGCTGGCGCATGCCGCCCGAGAACTCGTGTGGGTATGAATCCACGCGCGATGCCGCATCCGGGATGCCGACGCGCTGGAGCATCTCGATGGCATGTGCGCGTGCGCGCGCGCGCGAGTAGCCGAGGTGGAGTTCTGTCATCTCCATCAACTGCCGCGAGATGCGCATGAACGGATTGAGCGAGGTCATCGGATCTTGAAAGATCATCGCGATCCGCTTGCCGCGCACGCGTCGCATGTCGTCCGCAGTCAACGCGAGAAGATCTTGGCCGTTGAAGAGTATCTCGCCCGAGACGATGCGCCCTGGTGGTTCCGGGATGAGCCGCATAACCGACAAATTGGTCACGGACTTGCCCGATCCCGATTCGCCGACGATGCCCAACGTCTCGCCGCGTCGAAGATCGAAGCTGACGTCGTCGACGGCTTTGACCACGCCATCTTCGCTGTAAAAGTAGGTGCGCAAGTTTCTGACTGACAGCAGTGTTTCGTTCATCTTCATCGCGTCGCCCGGTATGAAATCTCGGCGCTAGACTTTCCGCATCTGCGGATCGAGCGCGTCGCGCAACCCATCGCCCAAAAAGTTCAAAGAAAAGAGCGTCAAGGCCATCGTCACGCCCGGAAAGATCATCTGCCACGGGAAGATGGCGAGATTCTGCACGCCATCGGCCACCAAGCTGCCCCACGACGACAGCGGCGCCTGCACGCCCAATCCGAGAAACGACAGGAACGCCTCTTGCAACATCACCGAAGGGATGGTCAGCGTCGCATAGACGACCACCGGACCGAGCACGTTTGGCACCAAATGGCGAAAGATGATCTTCGGCGTGGAGACGCCCGTGGCGCGCGCCGCGAGCACGAACTCTTGGTTCTTCAACGAGATCACCTGCCCGCGCACGATGCGCGCCATGGTCAGCCATGAAACGGCACCGAGCGCAACGAAGAGCAGGACCAACTGGCCCATCGGCGACCGCTGCCCGAACACGGCGAGCAGAACGATGACGATCAACATGTAGGGCAGCGCGTAGAGCACATCAACGATGCGCATCATGATGTTGTCGACGCGCCCGCCCAAGTAACCGGCCGTCGCGCCGTAGGCGACGCCGATCACCAACGAGACGAGCGTCGAGATGATCCCGACCATGAGCGAGATGCGCCCACCGACCAGCACGCGCGCCAGGATGTCGCGTCCGGCGTTGTCCGTGCCCATCGGATGCTTCCACGAAAAGGACCCATCGGGCGCAGTGAACGGCGGAAAGGCGCGGATCAATTCTTGATCGCGCGGGATGTAGTCGTAGGTGTAGCCGGTGGTCCAACGGATGATAGGCGGGCCGATGATGGAAGCGAGCGCCACCAACGCGACGACGACCATGCCGAAAACGGCGAGCTTGTTGCGCAGCAAGCGACGCCAAGCATCGCGCCACAAGGAGACGCCGACAACCACCTCTTCGCCTTCTTCCGTCGATCGGATGTCGCCTTCGCCGACGGCCAGTTCCGGCGACATGTGTATCTGATCGCCGGCGCGCGCCAGCGACTCCGGCGTCGTCCCGCGCGGAGTCAACGCCGGTTCGGTTTCGGTCGTAACTCGCTCTTCTTTTCTCTCTTCCATGACGCTCTAGTACCTTATCCGCGGATCAATCAGCCCGTAGGCGACATCCACCGCCAAGTTGAGCAACATGATCATGATCGAAGTAAAGGCGACGATGCCGATGATCAACGGCTCATCGCGGTTCAAACTCGCGTTGACGAAATAGTTCCCCAACCCGGGCAAGGCGAAGATGCGCTCGACCACCACCGTGCCCGAAACGAGAAAGGCCAGCGCCGGTCCAGTGAAGGAGACCACTGGCAACAGCCCCCCACGCATCGCGTGCCGGATGATCACGGCCCGTTCGCTCAAGCCCTTGGCACGCGCCGTCCGAATGTAGTCGGAACGCAGCACTTCGAGCATCCCAGCGCGCGTCAGGCGCGCGATGTAGGCCATGTAAACAGCCGACAACGTCAGCACCGGCAGCACCAGATTCCAGCTCGGCACCCCGCCCCAGCGCGCTGGCGGCAGCCAGTAGAGCGTGAGCGAAAAGATGAGCACGAGGATCGGACCGAGAACGAAGTTCGGCATCGAAATGCCGAGCATCGCCAATGCCATCGAGAGGTAATCGAGACGCGAGTTCTGTTTGAGCGCCGCGAGGGTGCCGGTTGTGATCCCGACGACGAGCGCCAGCAAGTAGGCGAGAATGCCGAGCGTCGCCGAGACGGGCAGCGTCTGCGCCAGTATCTGATTGACCGATTGCCCTTGATACCGCAGCGAGATACCGAAGTCGCCGCGCACAACGTTGCTCAGCATGCGCCAGTACTGCTGGTACCAAGGACGATCGAGACCGTACTTCTCGCGAATGTTCCTCTCGATGGCGGGCGGCAAAGCTTTCTCGCCTGAGTAGAAGTTGCCGGGCGCCAGTCGAATCAACCCCCATGTCAAGGAGATGACCACCAGCACCATCGGCACGGTGATGATCAAACGTCGAATGATGAAACGCAGCATCTTCTTTCGTCCCAGATCGCCGAGCGACTATTTTTCGGCCACGATCTCCGTTGACGGCATCCCGCGATCCCACTTCGCTGGGTCGTGTTCGATGTAGACGAACTTCCATGCGTGCATGGTCATCGGGTTCGGGTACAGCCCCTTGACGTACGGCTTCTTCATCCAGTTGGAGGCATTGGTAAATAGCGGGATCACGGGTTGCGCGTCGAGCAGGTACTTCTCTGCTTGGGCCAACAAGGCGTAGCGCCGTTGTGGATCGAGCGTGTGATTTGCCTGATCGAGCATGCGGACATATTTCGGGTCCCACCAACCAGTGCCGTTGTCGCCGCCTTTAGAATAGAAGAGTCCGAGGAAGGTGAACGGGTCGATGTAATCGCCGACCCAACCGCCGCGCGCAAAGCCTTTGTAGTCGAGTTTAGAACGCCGATCGAGAAAGGTTCGCCACTCCATGTTACGCAACGAAACCGTGATGCCTAGGTTCTGCTTCCACTGGGCTTGCAAGAACTCGGCGACCTCTTTGTTGCGGTCCGAAGTGTTGTACAAGTATTCGACCTGATCGGCAGGGAACTTGCGCGGATCGTAGTTGCCCGCAGCGTCGCGGTAACCAGCTTCGGCCAGAAGTTTTCGCGCCAACTCCGGATTGAAGTCCGCGCCTTTCGGTTGCGGGTAGTTCGGAAAGATCCCTTCGGGCGTGAACGCCGTCAAGGGTTTGACGACCCGTTGATATTTAGCCAGCGCTTGGCGATCGATCGCCAAGCTGAAGGCACGACGCACGCGCACGTCGTTCATCGGCGGGCGCGTGGTGTTGATCTGAACGTAACCGATCGCCACTTCCGGCGCGTCCATGTAGTCTTTGAGCGGACGGATGAAATCGATCCATCCGGTCGGCACTGTGTGATTGTAGGTGGCGTCCAACTGCCCGGATTTGTAGAGGTTCATCATGGTCGTGATGTCCTCCAACGGGTAGAAGATCAACTTCTCCAACCGCACCCTAGCGGCGTCCCAGTAGTACGGATTCTTCACCAGCACGATCTCGTTGTAGGGGCGATGGGCTTGCAGGATGAACGGTCCGCTCGTGATGATGTTCTGCGGTTTGGTCCACGCCTCGCCGTATCGCTCGATGGCCTGCCGCGGGACGACGCGAAAGAACTGATGCGGCAAGACGCCGACGAAAAAGGGGGCCGATTGCGTGAGCGTAATGCGCAAGGTGTAATCGTCGATCGCTTCGACGCCGATGTCTTCAGCGCGGACGGGGACGAACTCTTTGCCGACGACCAACTCGGCGAGTTTTGGGCTGCTCTTGAACAGGGCGGCTCTTTCCTTCTCCGTGCCGGGGAGCACGAGTCGCGTCGGCGAGTAGATGAAGCGGTGAAACGGCGTATCGAAGGCTGGATTCTCTCCCGCGGCTGAGGTCTCGCTCGCTGGATCGCTCTTTTTGGCCTCGCCCTCGGCCGTCGGCACATCTTTTTCCAACAGGAAGTCGCCTGTGCGCGGATCGCGGACGAAGACGCCGCCCTCGTTGTAGGCTTGGGCGTACTTGATGTAATAGGCCATATATGCGCTACGCGAAGCGAGTTCGGGCGCGAGTCCGCGACGGAGAGTGTAGACGAAATCGTGGGCGGTGATCGGGTCGCCGTTGGACCAGCGAGCGTTTCTTCGCAAATAGAAAATGAACTCGGAAGAATCAGCGTTCGCCTCCCAACGCTCGGCGATGGCCGGGATCGGCTCGGAAGTCACCGGATGGTATTCGGTCAAACCTTCGTACAGCGCCAAGTATAAACGCCCTTCCGGTTGACCGGTGCTCATCTGCGGATCGAGCGACTCAGGTTCCGATCCCGAAACGTAACGCATCACTTGACCAGCAGGCGGCTTCACCGAGCCGAAAAATTCCGCGTCGCCCGTTTGCACAGAACAGGAAGCGACCGTCAGCGCCAACGCCAACGTCGCGGCTAGACCGGTCCAGCTCTTGAAATTTCTCATCCCTACAACCTCTGGGAAGATCGCTTGAAGATTTTCGCGCGGGCGCGATCAAACGCTGAAGTTCATCCGTCATGACCGGACGACATGCCCGTTCCGCCTCGATCGCCGGAGCACGTTATCACGCGCGCTGCGCACCTGACAAGACGGATTTTCGCGCTCCTCGGCGTGCCCGAAAAGCGCGCATCGTTTGCGAAGATGTCACACGCCGGTCAATTGGTTGCTCTTCTACGACCAGCAGGGTCTTTCCGACACGCACGCAAGCTCCCGTTCGAAGTCGCTGATTCAGCTTTCCACTCCCAATTCGAGTCCGTGTGGTCGGTTCCGCCGATTCATCTTTCCGTTTCGAACTCAAGCTCGCCGCCCCATCCTGCCGCCTTAGAGTTCAAGCCAGCGTTTCGCATCGCTGGAGCGAGCCTCAGTCGCATCCTCCGACGAAGCGCGCTTTGACCTCTGTTTTCGCCCCGCGACCGGCCAGCGCATCATCCGGCAAGAGGGGAGCGCGCTCTTTTCCAAGCGTCGCGCCCTTCCCTTGTGGCGCGCGCCACCCGAGGTCGAGTCGCACGAACTTGAGCGTGGGCGCATCGAACAGACCGCCATTAAACCCAATCACATAGGGGCGCACCAGCGAAATGGAAGAGGCGAAATAGAGCGGCACTGCTGGCCATTCCCGCAGCGCATCCTCCTCGGTCTTCACCGCGAGCGGAGCGATCAATTGCCGATGCAGTGCGATCTCGGAGATGGCGGATTGCTCTTGCGAGTTGCGTTCGAAGAAGGCGTCCGACGGGAGCGCGAACATGTGTTCAATGCTCGCCCGCTCGCTGGCTGATTGAACCACGGCGCTTCGCCGCGCCAGATCGTAATCGCCCGCGCGCAGAGCGGCTTCGTACTCTTCCCAACTTTTGACGACGACTTCCGTCTCGATGCCGAGCGCATTACGCCACATCGCGGCCACCGTTTCGGCCACCAGCCGGTGTTGCTCGTTGCGGTTGATGAGCAACCTCAAGCGCGGAAAGTTCTGCCCGGCAGGGAAGCCCGCTTCTGCAAGCAACGCGCGCGCGCGCGCAACATCGTATCTCAGTTGAACGCTCTCGTCCGGGGACGGGCCGAAAGGTAAGAATTTCGTCGCCGACTCGCCGACGCCGCCGAGCACGTCGCGCACCAACCGTTCGCGGTCGATGGCGCGGGCCAAACTCTCGCGCACGCGCCGATCGTCCAACGGCGGGCGTGTGATGTTGAACAAGTAAAAGGTCAGCGCGGCGAAGGTCGAACGGCGAAGGTCTTTGTAAGAAGCGAGCAATTTGACGGCGACGGGTTCAAGCGCGACGTTGGTGACAGCATCAAGCTCGCCCGCACGGTAGCGCGCGAGCGATTCCTCGCCATCCGCCGCGATGAAACGAACGCGCTCCAAGGTAACGGCTTGCGCGTCCCAGTAGTCCGCACGACGCACAAGCACCACTTCTTGCCGGTCCACGCGATCGAGCGCGAAGGGGCCGTTGACAACAGCAGCGGCACCATCGGCATTAACCGAACGATGCACTGGACGAAAGACTGGGTGCGACACCATGACCGGAAAGTCTGGGTCCGGTTCGCGCAGTCGAACGCGCAAGACGTAGTCGTCAAGCGCTTCGGCGCCGAACTTTTCAGCCTTCGAGCCAGCGGCTTCCTCCGCCGCGCCAGCAACCTTCTCGATGAGCGAAGCGTGCGCGGCCTTCTGCCCGAAATTCAACGCCCGCCGCCAAGATCGCACGAAATCATGAGCCGTCACGGGATCACCGTTGGACCAGCGGGCGTCAC
This sequence comes from Pyrinomonas sp., assembly GCF_040289685.1. Lineage (NCBI taxonomy): Bacteria > Pseudomonadati > Acidobacteriota > Blastocatellia > Blastocatellales > Pyrinomonadaceae > Pyrinomonas > Pyrinomonas sp. Next base: position 6,779 of record NZ_PSLQ01000007.1, on the reverse strand, counting down.
GCCGAAGCGTAAAGGTCCATTCGCGCCCATCGGAGGCCGCTTCCCAAGCGGAAGCGATGGCCGGCAGCGGACGAAGCGTCTGCGCATCGAGTTCCGTCAGACCTTCGAACATGGCTCGCACAGCATCCGTATCGGGCGGAGCGATGGCCAAGGCCGGATCAAAGACGCGCGGCAACCCGCCATCGCTCCATCGCAGTTCTTGCCGCTTCGGCACGACCACGCGCCCGAAATAAGGCGTTTCGTCTTCAGGGAAACAGGCGCCGATGAGAAGCGCTGACAGCAGCAACGCTGCCACGCGAAGGGGACGTGCGGGCCACGCACTTTGCCAACAGCATGATGTGACGAAACGCAACGGATCTCCTCTCGCACCCCGGTGATTCGAGAGCTGATGCCTGCAACTTCGCTACCGACAAGCATCGGTCAGCGCGCGCAGCCGACGGTAAACCTCCTCCGTCTGACGACGCACGTCGTCGAACCCATCGGAAGAATCGATCAGGAAGTCCGCATGTCGCATCTTCTCTTCCTGCGGCATTTGGGCCGCGATCAAGCGTTCCGCCTCTTCGCGCGAGATCCTGTTTCTTCGCATCAAACGCTCGATCTGCACTTCGGGCCGACAATGGACGACGATCAACCGATCGAAACGATGGCGACTGCCGGCTTCAATGATCAGCGCCGCTTCGACGACCGCGATCCCGCACGGGTCCTCGCTTTCCAGACTTTTCAACCGTTCTTCCTGCTCGGCGATGATGAGTGGATGCAAGATAGCGTTCAAGCGCGCGCGCCGTTTTGCATCGGCAAAGACGATGGCAGCCAAACGCGCCCGGTCCAGCGATCCATCTGAACGTAAAACCTCTTCGCCGAACTCTCGGACCACCGCTTGTAAACCCAAACTGCCGGGAGCAACCACGGCGCGCGCCACTTCGTCAGCATCGATCACGTGGCAACCGAGTTGGCCGAGCACGGAAGCGACGAACGATTTGCCGACGGCAATCGAACCTGTCAACCCGACGCGCAACATCGCTTCAAACGTCGCCCAGACGCCTGCGCCGCGCTGCCGTAACGGTATTGCGCATGAGCATGGCGACCGTCAACGGCCCGACGCCGCCGGGCACAGGCGTTAAACGTCCGGCAACCAATTCGGCTTCGGCCGGATGAACGTCGCCGACGAGCGTGTAACCGCGCCGCCGGATCGCTTCTATGCGCTCGTCAGCGCGCGGGCCGAAAAGCTCGCGCGCCTGCGCTTCATCGGTCAGACGATTAATGCCGACATCGATTACGGTCGCGCCCGGTTTGATGTGTTCGCCGCGAACAAGAGCGATGCGCCCCGTCGCCGCGATCAAGATGTCCGCCTGCCGCGTCAACAACGGCAAGTCGCGCGTGCGCGAATGGCAGACGGTCACGGTCGCATCCCTTTGCAAAAGCAGTTGCGCAAGCGGCCGCCCGACGATATTGCTTCTCCCGATGACGCAAGCGTGCGCGCCGCTGATCTCAACGCCGGAGCGGACCAGCAGCTCGATGATGCCAGTCGGCGTACACGGCAACAGCGCCGGCTGGCCCAGCATCATCCGCCCGACGTTGAGCGGGTGAAATCCATCAACATCCTTAGCCGGATCGATCGCTTCCAACACGCGCGCCGCGTTGATCTGCGACGGCAACGGAAGTTGCACGAGGATGCCATCCACGTCCTCGCGCTGGTTGAGCTGCGCGACGAGCGCGAGCAATTCCGCCGTGCTGGTCGAAGCGGCGAGCGCATGCTGTTCCGAACGCAGCCCGAGCGCCGCGCTTGTATTCACTTTGTTGCGCACGTAAACGGCCGAAGCGGGATCATCGCCAACGCGCACCGCAACCAAACAGGGCTCGATCCCGTGCTCCGCCTTCAAACGCTCAACCTCTTCGCTGACTTCGCGCTTGATCTCCTCGGCGATGCGCGTGCCGTCGAGCAGCACGGCGCGTTCACTTCTTCGCTCCATGATCATTCGTGTGCGCCGATACTAACACATTCTCGCCCCCGAGAGCAGCGTCCTTGACGCGCTGATATCTCCCCGCTTCTTTCAGTCACCGCCGCTCAGTGCACGTTCTGGTGACGGATCACCTTTCGCGTGCGCAACAGCCGGCGCACCGTCGCCACGATGCTGCAAACACCCTCCGGTTTGGGTAAGTAGGCGTCGGCGCCAGCGCTCAGCGCGTCGCTCAAACAATCATCCTCGGTGAAGATCAAAACGGGCGTCTGCCGCCGGTGCGGCAAGGAGCGTAACTGACGAAGCAGCTCAAGCCCGCTTTTGCCGCCCACCTGGCATTCGAGGATGACGAGATCGTAAGGCACCTCCTGCGCGATCTTTTTGCTGGCGTCCGACCAGTTGCGCGCGGCATCAACCTCCCACCCTTCCTGCTCCAACATCTGTTTGACGGTGAGAAAGACCAACGCATGCTTTTCGACGTAAAGTATTCTGACCTTCTCATCCATGCAGCCATCCCGCGAACTGGATCCGGCAAATCCAACGATGATGAAACTTCCATCGCACGTAGAGCAAAAGCCGTTCCGCGCCCTCCGGCGAGATATGACCTGTAAATCAAGAAGCCCGCTTGATGAAGAATTAGTCGGGACGTCCACTCCGGCAGGCGACATACGATGCGGTTGAAGCGACGCCCGGAAGCGTAAAGCGCTCTCCGCTGGACCCTTCGCTTTATCGTCTAACTTTCTGTGCGATCGAGGGTTAACCGATCTCGCAAGATTTCTTGCGCCTTTTTCGTCGCTGTCACCTCAGTTGACGGCGGCAGCCGGTCAATTTTTGACGTCCATCCAATTCGGGCCGATGCCGACCTCGACTCGCAGCGGCACAGCGAGTTCGACAGCCGTCTCCATCTCGCGTTTGAGGATTTGGGCGGCGCGTTCGGCTTCTTCGCGCGGCGCTTCGACCAACAGTTCGTCATGCACTTGCATGACGAGCCGAGCCTTCATCTGCTCGCGGCGAAAGGCTTCGTCCACGCGCAACATGGCCAGTTTCACGATATCGCTCGCCGTCCCTTGAATCGGCATGTTGATCGCTTCGCGCTCGGCGCGGGCGCGTACCTGCGCGTTGCGGTCGTTGATTGCCGGAATGGGGCGGATGCGACCGAAGATGGACCGGACCACGCCCTCGCGTCGCGCTCGTTCAACCGTCTCCTCCATGAAACGGCGCACGCCTTTGTACGTGTTGTAGTAGTCTTCGATCACTTTTTTGGCCTCTTTGCGCGAGATGCCGACCCGTTGAGCGAGTCCGTAAGGTTCGATGGCGTAGGCGATGGCGAAGTTGACGATTTTGGCGAGCCGCCTCTTTTCGCGCATCTCGGCTTCGTTTCTGGCCCCGAAGACCAGTTGCGCCGTGCGCGCGTGAATGTCCTCGCCTTTTTGGAAGGCTTCGAGCATGACGGGATCGCGCGTGATGTGCGCGAGCAATCGCAATTCCAGTTGCGAGTAATCGGCGGAGACGAACAAACAGCCTTCATCCGGAATGAAGGCGCGGCGAATGCGCTGGCCCAGCTCGGTGCGGATCGGGATGTTCTGAAGATTCGGTTCGCTCGAAGAGAGCCTGCCGGTGGCCGTCACCGTTTGATTCAAACGGCAGTGAATGCGCCCGTCGGCAGCGATCTGTTCGGGCAAGGAGTCGGTGTAGACGCTCTTCAGTTTGTCGAGTTCGCGATACTCGATGATCAAGCGCGGGAGTTCATACTGCACGGCCAGCTCTTCGAGCAACGCGCGACTGGTTGACATGCGCCCTGTGGAAGTCTTGCGCCCGGTGGTGATGTTCAGCTCTTCGAAGACTTCGGCAACTTGCTTCGGCGAGTTGATGTTGAATTCGCGTCCGGCGAGACGGTAGATGCGCTCAGTCAGCTTGCGCAGCTCTTCGCCGAAGTACCCGGACAGCTCCCGCAAAACCTGAGGATCGACGCGCAGTCCAGCCCGTTCCATGCGATAAAGCAATGGCGCGAGCGGCAGTTCTATTTCGCGGTAGATCATCTCCAACCCCTGCTCGAGCACACGCCCGTGAAGCACGTCCGCCGCTTGCAGAGTCAAATCGGCGGCCTCTGCCGTGCGCCACGCTTCGGCGGTCCACCCGGCGAGCGGTTCAGTCCACGCTTCGGCGCCCGTGGCATCGCGCGCCAGATCGCTCAACTCGTAACGGCTGCGTACAGGATCGAGCAGGTAGGCGGCGAGCAACGTATCGTCGGCGACGCCTTCGATCTCCACTTTTAACTGGTCCAACAAAGCGACCGCGCGCTTCAAATCATGCACGGATTTGGCGAGCAGACCGTTGCTGAATGCATCGCGCAACATGTCGGCGGCGACCTCTGGTCCGCCTTCGAATCCCGCTAGATCGATGTAGCTAGCCGCGCGCGCGGCGGTCGAGATAGCGACCCCAGCAGGCAGGCCACGCGCATCGTGCGCGCCGCCTTGCTGCCCGGCCCCGGCGGGCGTGGAATCAGCGACGGCAAAGCCCCAGCCCTCTGTATTCCACAAGCGGTCGAGGAGCCTTTCGAGTTCTTCGCGCGTCTTGATCAGCCGATAGCTTTTGTGCGCGGAATCTTCTCCGCGCGCAAGATGCGCCGCGTCGGCGAATTCGCGCATCAACGCGCGGAATTCGAGTTCGCGAAAGAGCGCGTAGGCGGCGGCGCGGTCGGGTTCGCGTGCGCGCAAACTTTCGATCTCGATCTCAATGGGCACATCGGTGCGAATCGTCGCTAGCTGGCGCGATTGAAGGATTTGGTCGGCGTAATCGCGCAGCGCTTCGCGATAACGTTTGTTCTTCACCTGTTCCCAGTGGGCGAGCGCGTTCTCAATCGAACCGAACTGTTCGAGTATCTGGACGGCGCCTTTGGCGCCGATCCCGGGTGCGCCCGGAATGTTATCGATCGGATCGCCCATCAATCCGAGCAGATCGGGGATCTTCTCCGGGGGAACGCCGAAACGAGCTTTGACCCATGCCTCGTCGCACCATTCGACGGGCGGAACAGGCTCGCGCCGCTTAACGTTTTGTGGGTTCTGCCGCAAACAGACGATCAACGGATCGCGCACCAACTGGCACATGTCTTTGTCGTTGGAGACGATCACCGCTTGAATGCCACGTTCGGCGGCGCGCACGGCGAGCGTGCCGATCACGTCGTCAGCTTCATAGCCCGGAACGTTGATGATAGGGACGCGGAAGACTTCGCATACGCGCATGATCCAAGGCAGTTGCGAAGCCAACTCATCGGGCATCTCGGCGCGATTCGACTTGTAGGCGGCAAAGCTTTCGTGGCGAAAGGTCGGGATGCCCGATTCGAACACGGCGGCGACGTAATCGGGTCGCTCTTCGGCGAGCAGTTTGCGCAGCATGTTGGTGAAGACGAAGATCGCTTGCGTTACTTGCCCCTTGCTGTTGGTGAGCGGTTCCAGCCGCGCGCTCATGGGCGCAAAGTAGGCGCGAAAAATATGCGACATCGAATCGATGAGGAACAATCTTTCGCGCGGCTCAGCGCGTTCGTCTCGCTTCGTTTGCGGCTGGTCTGCTGCAGCGCTCCGCTTTTTCGCCGTTTGCTCTTCGCTTTTCGTCTTCTGGCGCGGCATGCGGAAAAGATGATAAGAGCCGCGTTCATCGAGTGTCAACACACGTCGAAAAGGGCGCCGGACAAACTGCGCGCTGGACCAGCAGCAGGGGGAAGGCGCGCTGCAGCCAAACAGCTGATCGCCACGCGATGGACGCCGATCTGAGTCCTACTATCCTATGTCCTACGGCAAACGGAAGTCCATGCCGCGCTTTCGCCGAAGCGCAAGTTCGTTGAGCGCGCCGTGCCCTTCGTCTTGACGGCGTCGCTGCTCTTGCGGCGCGCGGGCGTCGCGCCTTTGAGAAAGCGGACGTTAGCGCTGCGTCCAAAACTCAAAAGATGAACCGCCCCGCTTTGAGGGCGCGGTGCAACGGGTCGCGCGCGCGGCGCCCGACGGCAAAATCATGTCGGTCCGCATGGGCGTAGAAGCTCAATTCGCCGCGCGAGTCGAGCTTCAGATCGCGGATCTCCTCGCGCGCGAACCGCTCCGGTTCGGGCAAGTGCGCGTCTTCTGGCGGAAAGAGAGGATCGCGGCGCTCGGCCCGCGCCCGCGCAACGTAGGCGTCCAGCGCGCGGCGTAGTTCATGCTCGGCGATGCGTTCGCTGCCGAGCTGGAATTCTTGCAACCACCACGCCTGCGGTTTAGGCTCCACTTTGGTTGCAGGACCCAACAACGCCATGCGCAAGGCCGAGGTCGCGCGTCGCATGCCGATCAACGCTGGTATGCCGAACATAAACAGGTGAGAGATCAGCGGCATGAAGTGTGACACGCGCAAGGAGGCTTCCAGCGCCAAGCGGAATTTCCTCTCGCTCTTCTCCCGAGCCTCTTCGAGCGATTCGCGCGTGATGAAATAGAGGCATCCATCCGTGATCAACAGGTCGCCTCGGTATGTGTACCGCTTGGAAATCTTGTAGTAATGCACGCCGCGGATCGCCAGCGGCAAGGACTGCACTTCGTAGGGCTGCATTCTTCACTCCCTTTTTCGTCACAGAGTGTGGTTTTTGCGCGACAGCAAGCGTGGCACAAAAGCTACAACCAGAGCAAGAGAGCTAGCGCGGTTACTGGCAGCGCAAGCTGCAAATGCCGAACTTCCGTGCAACGGAGGAGAGGCGAAGCTCGCGGGGAACGATTTTTGCTTTTTCGGTTTTCGCGTTCGACCGAAGCCGATTCGTTTCAGCCGTAAACAGGTCAAGTACCCCAGCCTAAAGGCGGGGGC
>NZ_PSLQ01000068.1:0-19291 GCF_040289685.1 Pyrinomonas sp. | reverse complement strand
CACGACCGCGAGTCGTAGGGGGAAGGTGTGAGTAACTTCAAGAGAAGGGTTTATTCCGTTTGCGTTGATCGCCTCCTAATGCAACAGCGCGAACCGACTTGAGAGAAGAATTTGCCGAGTTCTCTGTTATAGCGCCCTAAGAGCGTGCCTCGCCTGCCTTTCACGGGTTCAGCACCGCTTCGGCACGGACCCCTTCGCTCCGCGACCCGGTCTGCCCGCTTGCGGGTTGCAATCGCGCTACGACCTCTTTGTAGGCCGGTATTTTTGCCAGCGGCGAACGGCTCGTTGGATCAACCAACACGTTGCCCTCCGGCCAGTAGATTTGCAGCGTCCCTTGCAACACGGGCGCGGCAAATGCCCGTCCGCGAAAAGCGCCGTGCTCGTTGACCAACTCGACGGCTGCCCCCTCGCTCAATCCCAAGCGCGCTAAATCGTCCGGATTGATCAGCACGGCATCGCGCGGCAACTCGTTGATCGGGTCCACATCTTCGTGGACGATGCTGTTGAATTGCTTGCCGCGCCGCGTGACGACGATGAACGCGTCGCCGACTTCGCTTGCGTGTGCAGCGACGGCCAGCGCTTTGAAGTGTGCTTTGCCATCGGGCGTCGGGAATTTCCACCCAGCGCACAGCAGTTCGCCGCCATATTGGAAGCTCGCACCCGGTTGCCGTAGGTTGCGGATCTCGGCATAGGCTGGGATCGCGCGCGCGATCTCTTCGCGTATTGCCGCCGTGTCGGCGAAAGTCAACCGGTCGGCCCACTCAGGACGCACGCGCCGCGCCAACTCCATGTAGACCTCCCACTCGGGACGCGCTTCGCCGATTCTCGGCCCGGGGATCTCTGGACTGAGGATGACGCGCCGCTCGGTGCTCGTCTCCGTCACGCCGCCCGGCATCTCGTAGCGCGTGGCAGCCGGAAGCAGGATCACCGTCTCGTTCGGCTCAAAGAGCATCTGCGGAGCGAGCACGATGTCGAAATGGACGCGCAGCGGAATGTTCTCCAAAGCGCGCACGACCATCTCGGGATCGGGCATCACTTCGTTGAAGCTGCCACCGACCGAGAAGAGCACGTCAATTTTGCCTTCGAGCGCAGCGTCGAGCATCTCGGGCATCGTCAAACCGGGCCGGTCCGGCACGGGAAAGCCCCAAAGCGCGCTGAACTTCTGCGCGTTCTCGGCGTTGATCGGCAGCCCGCCCGGAAAGACGGTCGCATACGCGCCCATTTCGGCTCCGCCCTGCACGCCCGAATGGCCGCGAATCGGCATCAGCCCGCACCCCTTGCGCCCAACGAAGCCTTTGAGCAGCGCGAGGTTGATGATCGCGTGAACGTTGTCTTCGCCGCAGACGTGTTGCGTGATGCCCATGCCCCAGATGAAGACCCCGGTGCGCGCCTGTCCGATCATCTCGGCCAGCGCCGCCATTTCGTCGCGCGACGCGCCGCTTTCGCGTTCAAGCATCTCCCACGGCATGGCGGCCACTTGGCGAGCGAACTCCTCGAACCCGACCGTGTGCTCTTCGACGAAGCGCAGGTCCACCCAATCGCCATCAGCGTTTTTGGTCCAGCCGTGCTCGGCGATCTGAATGCCATCGTGGGCGAGCATATGCTTGGCGACGCCGAGCAGAAACGGGATGTCGCCGCCCGGTTTGATCTGGAAGAAGCGATCGGTCATCTTGGTCCCAAAGAGCGCGCTCTCCGGGTCCGATGGCACGTAATAGATATCCATTGCCGGCTCACGGTAGGGGTTGACGACCGCCACTTTGGTTCCGGCCTTCTTCGCGTAGAAGAGATATTTCATCGCCACCGGCTGGTTGTTGGCGATGTTGGAGCCGAAGAAGATGATCAAATCCGTGCCGATGAGATCGCGGTACGAACAGGTCGTGGCGGCTACGCCCAAGGCCGATTTGAGCGCAAAAGTGCTCGGCGAATGGCAGACGCGCGCGGCGTTGTCTACGTTGTTGGTGCCGATGGCGCGGACCATCTTTTGAAAGGTGTAATAGTTTTCGTTCGGTTCGCCGCGACTGGTCATGTAAAAGTAGGTGCGGTTCGGCTCGGTCTGTTTGATCCGATCAGCGATCGTCGCCAGCGCTTCATCCCACGAGATGCGGCGGAAGCCGCGTTCGCCGCGACGACGGATGAGCGGATAGGGAAGTCGACCAAGCGCGCGCAGGTCGCGCGAGCGCAACGGACGAAGCTTTTCGACATCTTCGAGCGCGCGCACATCTATGGCGGGCATGGTGTTCAACCGCAGCAAGCGCAGACGTATGTTGCACAAGTGAATGTTCTCCATGGTCCAGTCGTGCATGCCGCGCGTGCCGAGCGCACAACCATCGCATGTGCCCTGCTCGAGGATGCGCCAAGCGTAATCGAGATTGTCGCGGTTCTCCCAAAGGGCGCGAAAGACTTCGCCGAGGTTATGCGTCTGTCTGAGCGGCACGCGACTGGCCCACAACTCCGGCTGCCAACCACGCTTGGGCGGACGAACAGGCGCAATCGGCGACGGCGCGCGCAAAGCTTCGCGCCCAAACGTCCACATCGCCCGCACGAGCGTCCACAATGAACTCTTTCGACCGTTTTCGGATCCCATCTTCAGTTGCTCCTCCGGTAAACTTGGTTTCGGCGATCAGCGACTGTTCGCGTTGGCAACAACGAGATCAATCCCGACGCTAGCTCTCCTTCGGCGAGCAAGCGCCGCTCTCGGACCAGCGCTGTGGCCCGATTTGGACTCAAATTTTCCCTGGCTGTATTTTTCCGACCAGCTCAAATTCTACACTCCCATTGAGCCTTTTTGACAAGCGTTTTTTATTTACCGACTCGCCTGATCGCGCCGGTCCAGTCAGGTGCAAGGTACTTTGGGACTTGTGCGATGAGTTCATTGATTTATTTCTCCTGCATCTGCTAAAATGCCCGAACATATTCGCAAGCGGTTCCAAGGGCGAAAGCGGTCTAAAAATCGGGGGAGCGGTCTCCCCATCATCATCCTTTGTTTATCCGTTCGACAAAAGGAGGGACATTTAGGAGATGAACGAACGAGCCGAAACTTTCGCCGCCAACGTTCCCAACCACTGGAGAATCGCTGCCGCTGGCGTGGTCATGCAACTGGCTCTCGGAGCCGTCTACGCTTGGAGCGTTTCTCGCGAACCGCTGGTCAAATCCTTTGGCTGGTCGATCTCGCAAGTGACGCTGACCTTTTCGATCAGCATCTTTGTGCTCGGCTTCGCCGCGTTCCTCGGCGGGCTGTGGATGCGCCGCGCCGGTCCGCGCGTGGTCGGGATGACGGCAGGCGTCGTCTATGGCATCGGCGTCGCCGCCGCCAGCCTCTCGGCGAACAAATTGTGGGTGCTTTACTTGAGTTACGGCCTGTTGGGAGGAATCGGTCTCGGACTAGGCTATATCGTACCGGTCGCCACCTTGGTCAAGTGGTTCCCCGACAAACGTGGACTCATCACGGGGCTAGCCGTGGCCGGTTTCGGTGCGGGAGCGCTGGTGACGGCACCCGTGGCGACGCGACTGATCCAATCGTTCGGGCCGCTAACGACCTTTGCTGTTCTCGGCATCACTTACCTCGTGCTGGTCGTCGGTGCTGCCTCCATGATGAGCAACCCGCCGGAGGGTTATCGCCCACCCGGCTGGGAGCCCAGCGCAGCACAACAAGCACAGCGCGCCAAGCGCGACTTCTCGCTCAGCGAAGCTTTGCGCACGTGGCAGTGGTATGCGTTGTGGGCTGTGCTCTTCTTGAACGTTAGCGCGGGGATCGCGATCCTGTCTCAAGCCGCCCCAATGGCACAAGAGATCACCGGCGTAAGCGCGCTTGCCGCCGCAGGCTTAGTCGGAATCATTTCGATCGCCAACGGTGCAGGACGCATCCTCTGGTCGTGGTTATCAGACGCGATCGAAAGAAGGCAGGTCTTCCTGATCATGTATCTCTTGCAGGCGGTGATCTTCTTCTTGCTCCCGCAAACACGCAGTTTTTCGGTCTTTACTCTTCTGTGCGCCGTCGTGTTGCTTTGCTACGGCGGCGGCTTCGGGACCATGCCGGCCTTTGCAACCGACTATTTCGGTCCGAAAGAGGTTGGCTCAATCTACGGTCTGATGCTCACGGCGTGGTCTTTTGCTGGCGTCTTCGGACCGTTGCTCATCGCTAGAGTGCGCGAAGCGACCGGCAGTTACACCAACGCGCTGTACATTCTGGGAGCCACGCTGCTCGTCGCCAGTCTGCTGCCCTTCGCGCTCAGGCCGCCACGGACCGAAGTCGATGAAAGTCTGAAAGCAGCGCCGGCTAGAGGCTAAAGTCTAGCGCGCTTGCAACGAGCGGCAGCGACGGAGCGCGAAAAGCCTCGTCGGTTTCGCCTATAGCCACAAGCGCATCGAGTCTCTGTCATGGCGACGCGAAGGTCTTCGAAGTCAGGGTTCGATGTGCCGCCGCTCATTGAAGGCCATCATGGCGACGCGCTGCGATGCGCGACTGAACGGTGACATCCGATTCGACGCCGATTTGGCTTGCAAGACCATTGAAGCCGAACCGGGGAATCCGAGTGCGAGCTGGCGGCGTAAATGCAGCAGCCGATTTAGGTCGAAGAGAGGCGCTGGACGGCAAGGTTTATGAGCAGAGACGAAAAGAACGAACCGGGCGCAGCGGATCCAGAGCTGTGGTTCGACCCACCGCACACTGAACGGAGCGCGCTTCCCGCGACGCGAGTTCGCATCCTTGAAGTCCGTCAAGGGCAAGCGCGCTTTCGCCAAGACGAAGTCGCCACCGAAGAGCCGATGGAGATCCGTCTGCTCGTTCGCAATGCTGCTGGCTGGAAGCGCCACTCGATTTCGATCACCATGCGCACGCCGGGACAGGACTTCGAGTTGGCAGCAGGCTTTCTTCTCACCGAGGGCGTGATCACCGATCGTCAAGCCATCGAGCGGATCACTTACTGCGTCGATCCAGACGAACGCCAGCGGCAGAACATCGTCAACGTCTATTTGAGCGCCGAAGTCTCGTTCGATCTGACGAAGCTGACGCGCCACGTTTACACCAGTTCAAGCTGCGGCATCTGCGGCAAAGCCTCGCTCGAACTGGTACGCGCCGTCTGCCCGCGCAGACCCGTAGGCGAGGCGCTCTTCACGCCGGAATACTTCCTCGCCCTTCCCGCAGCGCAACGCCAAGCACAGCGCCTCTTTTCGCGCACTGGCGGGCTACATGCCACAGCCCTTTTCGACGCGCAAGGGCGCTTGAAGCTGTTGCGCGAAGACGTCGGGCGACACAACGCCATGGACAAACTCATCGGCGCGCTTCTTCTACAGGACGGGTTGCCCGCTTCGAACACGACAGTGCTCGTCAGCGGGCGGGCCAGTTTCGAACTGGTCCAGAAAGCGCTGATGGCGGGCATCCCTACGCTCGCCGCCGTCGGCGCGCCGAGCAGTCTAGCGATCGAACTTGCGCGTGAGTTCGGCATGACGCTCGTCGGCTTCTTGCGCGACGACCGCTTCAACGTCTACGCGGGTGGAGAGCGGGTGCGTTCACCGCACCCGCCGTCCCCTGCGCGCGATCATCGCGAGGGATAACCAAGTGCTTGAGTTGTGTATGACATAGAAAGCTCTGGCATCTGCTGTCACCATCGCTAATTCTATCCGGTTGTGCGCAGCGAGTCTTTTCTGGACGGTCAGAACGCGCGCCCGTACATCGGGTTGATGCTGGACCGAATTTTGCGCAGCAGTTTCATCGCTGCCGCCAGCTCGCGCATGAAGAAGTTGTGATCGCGGCGCAACGCTTCGATCGTTTCGCGCGTCTAAGGACCGACCGCAGGTCGTCAGCGAGTGTGAGTTTCGCTTTCGCCCTTCTGTCTCGACACTTGCGTCTTCGCTGGCGGGCTTTTTCGGGCGGCTTCATCGCGGCTCATGATGACGAAGCGATTGATCGCAAAGCAACCGAGCGCAAAGAGCGAGAGCAGGATGAAGCCCAAAGCGTAGCTGCCCGTAGCGTCGCGAATCAGCCCGAGCGCGAGCGGCGGGAAGAATCCGCCGAGTCCGCCGAAAGCGCCGACCAATCCCGTTACTGTTCCTGTCTCTTCCGGAAAATATTGCGGCACGAGTTTGAAGACCGCGCCGTTGCCCAGTCCCAAAAGGGATGCAGCGCCCAAAGCGCCAATAGTGAAGATCGGCATCCACTGCGTGCTCATCAACAGGCCCATCAGCGCGAGCAGTGCGAAGACGAAAAAGAGCACGCGCGCGCCGCCATAGCGGTCGGAGAAGAGACCGCCGACCGGACGCATCAACGTCGCGAGGATGACGAAGCCAGCCGTGCGTGCTCCGGCATCAGTGGGAGCAAGGGCGAACTCTTCACGCAGTAGCGTCGGCAGATAGATCGAGAGCGCGACGAACCCGCCAAAAGTCAGGAAGTAGAAGAGGGCCAAGACCCAAGCGAGAGGCGAACGCTGCAGCATGAGCAAGTTCTCGGCGAGCGTCTGCCGTCTAGCGGCTGTAACAGCGTCGCGCGCAAACAGGTAAAAGAACACAGCCCACAGCAGCGACACGACAGCGAAGACCGAGAAGATCGGGCGCCAGTCTCCGAAGTAAAGCGCAAGCGCGGGAGCACCGAAGACGGCGAGCGATTGACCGATGTTGCCCATACCGTAGATGCCGAGCGCGAAGCCCTGCCGTTCAGGCGGAAACCATTTCGAGATGAAGCCGACGCCTACGGGAAAGGTCGTGCCGGCAATTCCCAAGAAGAAGCCGAACAAGAGAAGCTGCGCGTAACTGTTTGAGAATCCCAGCCCTAAGGCCGGAAGCGCCGAAAGAGCGAGCAGCGCGGTGAAGATCCTTCGCCCACCGAAGCGATCGGCGAGCACGCCCGCAGGCAATCGGCCCAGCGAGCCGAGTAGGACTGGAACGGCGATCAGCAAACTCTTCTGCGTCGCTGAAAGTTTGTAGGTTTGGGTGAACATCGGGGCGAGCGCGGCAACAAGCCCCCACACGGCGAAGGAGATAGCGAATGCAGTCGTTGAAAGGAACAAGGCACGAGCCGCACCGGAATCGAAAGCGTCCGTTACTGGAGCTTTCCCACCATATTTGACCTTCTCCCCGCCCGAGCTTAGAAGGTTCAAGTAACGACTGAAAGCGTTGGTCATTGAAGCTCCCCCCCAAAAATCCATGTTCGACTGAAATCAAAGGGGCGCGGCGGTCGCGAGCGCGCCTTCGCCCAATCAATTGGGCGAGGGACGATTCTCAAAACGAACTCCGAGAAAGAGTTCGAGCAACCCTTATGCCGTGACTTCGGTTGAAACGCTTTTCGCCTGAACGCAACGCTTTGGCCAGCGGCTTTTTTCGCACGCCGGAGTGCGCCCTCCGCCCGCCCAAGACGCGGCTTTGAACGAGCGTTCCGCACAGGTCTTCAAGCGCGACCATTGACGCTTGGTGCGCGAATTCGCGCAGTGCGGGTGGGTAACTTCGCCGCCTTCGGTTCACTGCATGTGGGTCTGGCGCGCGCTCCTCTTCCCCGCTAACTTTTGCCACGCGCTGGACTTACCGAGAAGATCGGGCGGCGCGAGCGAAGCGCTTCAAGCGTTGGCACGTTTCGTGCTCTCAGGTTGAGATGGGACACGCTGGAGAAAGAAAAAAGAAAAACGACCGCGCTGCAAGCTTTTCAAGAAAGAAGGACGATGCAGATGAGACTGCTGCTTGCTGTTGATGGATCAGAAGCGAGCGATGCCGCCGTTGATGAGGTCGCGCGTCGAGCGCTTCCTGAAGGGAGCGAGATCGAGATCGTCTCAGTCTACGAATCGCCCTACGCGATGCTGGCCGAACCGTGGATGTCGGCGGAGGTCGATTACGACGTGATCGAAAAGGCGGAGCGCGAGCGCGCGCGCCGCGTCGTTGAAGATGCTGCCGCCAAGCTTCGTGCTGGACCAGTGAGCCAGCAATCCAAGATCACGACCAAAGTGCTCAAGGGACAGCCCAAACGAGCGATCGTCGAGGAAGCGGAAGCTTTCGGCGCTGATTTGATCGTCATAGGCTCGCATGGCCGTGGATCGGTGGAGAGATTTCTGCTCGGTTCGGTCTCGCAGGCTGTGGCGATGCACGCGCCATGCTCAGTTGAGATCGTCCGCCGACGAAAAGCGAGACGAAACTGATGTTTCCAAAAACGCAAAGGCGCCTCGACTTTGAGAAGCCGAGGAGGCCGATTACGTAAAGATGACATGGGGCGAGGCGCGCGCTTAGAGGCACCAGCCGCAAGTTAGATGACGGCCGCTCTAAAGGCGAAGCCCGTTTGACTTTCACAGGAACGCGACAGCCTTTTGTGAGGGCGAACTTCGTCGGTTTGTCGTGAAAGCGCGAGGATTTCTTTTTACCGGAAGCGTGGTGCGCTGAGAGACGCAATTGATCACCAAATTGAACGAAGAGGAAGCGCAAGAGATATTGCGGCGCAACGGTTTGGCGAGACTTGGCTGCATCGCCGACGGTCGTCCTTACGTCGTGCCGGTCAATTATCTTTACGACGGCGAAGCGATCTACATCCATTCTCTCCCGGGGCGCAAGATCGCGGCGCTGCGTCGCAATCCGCAAGCCTGCTTGCAAGTCGACGAGATCGACGCGGAACGAGACTGGCGGAGCGTCATCGCCTTCGGGCGATACGAGGAGATCGCCGACGAACAACGCCGCGCTTACTATCTGAAGCAATTGCTCAGACGCTTCCCGCACCTGACTCCGGTGGAATCGCGCTTGGTCATCAATGCCGGACCGATCGAGGTGATCTTGTTCGCGATTCGCATTGAAGAAGTGACCGGATTGAAGGAAGAGTGGTGAACGAGCAAAAGGAGCGACGGGGATGGCCGACATTCTGATTCTAGGAGGGGGTTTTGGCGGTGTGGTCGCCGCCGAACGTTTGGCCGAGCGACTCGCGCCGGAGCATCAGATCACGCTCGTGTCGCGCAGCGATCGGTTTGTTTTCTATCCGGCGCTCGTGCGCGTCGCTTTCGGCGACGTTGAGCCGGACGAAGTCTCCTTCGACCTGCGCGAAGCGATGCTCAATCGGCGCGTGCGTTTCATCCGCGCCGAGGTAGTGCGCGTCGATCTCCATCATCGCCTCGTTCGACTCACGCACGGAGAAGTAGACGGCGAACTGAGTTACGATTATCTTCTCATCGCTACCGGTCGAAGGCTCGCCACTGAACGCGTCGCCGGCTTCTTCGAACACGCACACCATTTGCTTTCGGTCAACGCGGCACTTCGGTTCGGCGAAGCCGTGCGTCGTTTTCAAGAAGGGCGCGCTGTGATCGGTTATTGCCCGGGCGCGCGTTTGAGCGTACCCGTTTTTGAGACCGCCTTCGCGCTCGCACGGTATCTAGACGAAAACGGGCGACGCCATCGCGCGCGCCTTACGGTGGTCGTTCCCGAAAAGGCGCGCGACGCGCTCGCGGGCGTCGGCGGCGAGGAGTTCATCGCGCGTTTGCAACGGGCGATGGAAGATCGTGGCGTTGAGCTGCTGCCCGAATTCTCCGTGCAACGCATCGCGGAAGGGCAGGTCTGGGCCGGTCAGAACTCAAAACTGTCGTACGATCTTCTGATGCTCATCCCGCCGTTTGTCGGCTCATCCGTCGGACTGCATCAGGGAGTGGAAGCGACCGATTTCGACGGCTTCATCCGTACCGATCGTTTGATGCGCATCCGCAATGTGGAAAGGGCCTATGCGGTCGGCGACTGCACGAGCTTTCCGGGTCCCAAAATGGGCCACATGGCCGTAAGACAAGCCGAGGTTGCCGCCGCCAACATTTGTGCCGAGATCGAAGGCCGAGAGCCGACGGCACGCTACACACACGAAATTCGGCTCGTCATCGATGCGGGCAGCCAAGATTCGATCTATCTTCAACAAGACTTATGGGAAGACAAAGCGCCCGTGATCAAGCAAGGGCGCTTTTGGAGTTGGGCCAAGCGCGTTCACGAGGTCTACTGGCGCATCGAACATCGCTGAAAGGCTTCGCCATGAGACCGGCTCGAACGAGTCGTCTCTGCCGCAAAAGGCGTCGAAGAAAGAGCCGCTGCGCGAACCGTTTCAGCGAGGCGTCGGTCGTGCGAACCACCGAGAACAGCCGCGGCGCATGAAGAGGCTGTGCGAACCTTTTCGGGGATGCGTTGGCCGTGCGTTCTAAGACGTTTCCGATGCGCACCGACGCACGGCGCTTCGATGCTCTTTTGCCGAAAGCAGTCGGGCGTTCGCCGCGCTGCGCGCAAAGTTTTTCCCTGTTCGAGGCTAGTTCGCAGGCGATCCTTCGAGATCGCTTTTCGCTCGGGAATCGTAATATAGCGACCATTAAGGGAACCATCATCTAGCTTTTCGTAAGGAGAGAGTCTATGCCGGTCGAGATCGAAGAGATGGCGCCACAAGAAGCGCACGCGTTGCTCGCGCGCATCGGATACGGTCATTTGGGTTGCGCGCGCGATGGTCGGCCTTACGTCATTCCGATTCATTATGCCTACGATGAACCGAACATCTACATCTTCACCACGGAGGGGATGAAGACCGAGTACATCGACGCCAATCCACAGGTCTGCCTGCAAGTCGAAGAGGTAAAAGACGCAGCGAACTGGCAAAGCGTCATCGTCATTGGAAAAGCTGAAAGGCTGACGTCGTCCGAGGAGACCGAACGCGCTATGCAATGCATCACCCGGACCAATCCGACTTTGACGCCAGCGATCAGCATCACGTGGGTCGATGTGTGGGGGCGCGCCAACAACATCTGCCTGTATCGCATCGAGCCACGAGTCGTCAGCGGTCGCCAGACGAAACGCGCGCCTGCAATGGGCGAGTCCTGAACTGAAGATCGTCCTGCAGGCGAAATCGTTGCTAACCGTGCGGATGGTCCCGGCTCCGTGATTTAGGTCATCGCGCTTTTTCCGGAAGCGAATTTAACGTCTTGGACGAAGATGTGAGGCGTCATCCTAAAGGATCGAGAGGAGATGAAAGGAGCTGTTCTAGAAGATCGAGGATCGCCAACACGCGATCGCGCGCGGGCGCTGCTCGTGGCGGCCACCGCTTCCGCCACGCTGATGGCGCTCATCTACCTCGGCTCGCGCCGCTTGGAACACTACGACGCGGCGCTCTTCGGTTACACGGTGGCGGGCGTCATCGCTTTCGGCGTGATCATCTTCCGCTACGTAATCTGGCTTCATCGTCCGGCGACGCGGCGCTACTGGCTGCGCGGCTGGCAACTCTTCCTCGATCGGAAGGAGCTCAGACGCAGTCTGCAGAGCATCATCGGAACCGCCTTCGGCAACCTCGTCGCGCAACGATTCATCTTGCGTCGGAGCCGCACGCGGTGGTTGATGCACGCGCTCATCATGTGGGGATGCATCATCTCAGCGGCGATTACATTCCCGCTCGTTTTCGGTTGGATCCATTTCGAACTCGAAGGCGCACGCTCGTATCGCGCCTACCTTTTCGGCTTTTCAACCATTGCTGTGGATGGGCGCTCGACCGTCGGCTGGATGACGTTTCACGCGCTCGATTTCACAGCTATCATGGTGATCGCCGGTTGCGCCATCGCCATCCATCGTCGGTTGCACGATCGCGGGGCGGTCTCGATGCAGCAGTTCGCGCTCGATTTTGCGCCCCATCTTCTCTTGATCGCCATTTCGGTCTCCGGTTTGATGTTGACGGCGTCGAGCCTGTGGTTGGGTGGTTACATGTACTCATTCATCTCGCTCACCCATCAAGCGCTTGTTATCATGACGCTCTTCTATCTGCCCTTTGGCAAATTCTTTCACATCGTGCAGCGACCGGCCTCCATCGGCATCGAGCTATACCAGAACCGCGGCGGGGAAATGTTGCAGGCGCGGTGTGCGCGTTGCGGGACGGAGTTCGTCTCTCAAGCGTGGCTCGACGATCTGGAGGATGTCGTGCGTCGCCTCGGATTCGATTACCGTTTGAAGAACGGACACGCATTGCAAGACTATTGCCCGCGCTGCAAGCGTATCTTGCGCGGACTCGCTTATGCGGCGCTCGTTCAAAGATCCGATAGACGGTGAAAAGCTTCCTCGCGAGGGCGTTGAGACGTGAGTAAGATCGGCGATTTAAGTGAGATCATCCGAGAGTTCGGACCGCATCTACACGATGCGCCGCCCGGGGGCTGGCGTGCCGACCGTCGGATCGAGCGCGCTGTACCAACCCACTGCCCTTATTGCGGTATGCAGTGCGGCCTATACCTGCTCGTCGAACAAGGGCGCGTCGTCGGGTTGGAGCCGCGCTATGATTTCCCGGTCAACGAAGGGCGGCTCTGCCCCAAAGGCGTCACGGCTTATCTACAGGTCCACCATCCGGATCGCTTGCTTCACCCGTTGATCAAGCGCGACGGAAGGTTCGTGCGCGCATCATGGGACGAAGCGCTCGATCTGGTCGCCGCGCGATTTGGCGAGATTCAGTCTCGGCATGGCAAAAATGCCGTCGCCGTCTATTCCGGATCATCGCTGACGACCGAGAAAACCTACTTGATGGGCAAATTCGCGCGCGTCGCTTTAGGCACGCGCTACGTCGATTACAACGGACGGCTATGCATGGTCTCGGCGGCTGCGGCCAATCTCAAAGCCTTCGGAGTCGATCGCGGTTCGGCCAATCCATGGAGCGACATCCCGCTCGCTGAAGTTTTGCTGATCGCTGGCGCAAACTGCGCCGAGACTTTTCCCATACTCAACAAGTTCCTCTGGCAACAGCGAGACAACGGCGGGCGCTGGATCATCGTCGATCCGCGCCAGACGCCGACCGCGCGTCAAGGCGACATCCATCTGCAACTCAAGCCCGGCACAGACGTTGCTCTGGCCAACGGCCTGCTCCACGTCATCGTCGAGGAAGGCTTAGCAGATGACGAGTTCATCGCCAACTGCACGGTCGGATGGGACGAGGTGCTTTCGACGGTCGAGCTCTACACGCCACAAGTGGCATCGGAGATCACGGGCGTACCCGCGGAGAAGATCGCGGCCGCAGCGCGTCTTTACGGGCAAGCGCGCACGGCGATGGTCTTTCACGCGCGCGGCATCGAGCACCATTCGCACGGCGTTAACAACGCGCTCGCCTATATCAATCTCGTGCTGGCAACGGGCAAAATCGGCGCGCCCGGACGCGGTTACGGGACGATCACGGGGCAGGGCAACGGACAGGGCGGACGCGAACACGGCCAGAAGGCGGATCAACTGCCGGGTCAGCGTTCGATCTCCAACCCCGAACATCGCCGCGAGATCTGCGCCGTATGGGGCATCAGCGAAGGGGAGCTGCCGCCAGCGGGCGTGTCGGTCGTCGAGATGTTCGAGCTGATGCGGCGCAGCGAGATCCGCGGCTTGCTTTCGATCTGCAACAACGTCATGGTCAGCCTGCCCGACACAAATGCAGTGCGCCGCACGCTCGAAGGACTCGACTTCTACGTTTGCATAGATTTCTTCATGTCCGAGAGCGCACGCTACGCCGATGTCATTTTGCCGGGGACAGCGTGGAGCGAAGACGAAGGTGTGACGACCAACGGCGAAGGGCGCGTCGTCAAGATCAATCGCGCCAACGATCCGCCTGGCGAAGCGCGCTGCGATTGGTGGATCGTTTGCGAGATCGCGCGCCGCTTGGGACGCGGCCAATACTTTCAATTTCAAACCTCACGCGACATCTTCGAGGAGATACGCCTTGCCTCGCGCGGCGGCAACGCTGATTACTACGGCATGACGTACGAGAAGATCGAGCAGCAAGACGGGATCTTCTGGCCCTGTCCGGCGCTGGATCATCCGGGGACGCCGCGCTTGTTCGAAGACCGTAAGTTCTACCATCCGGATGGACGCGCGCGTTTTCATGCGGTTGAGTACGCGCCGCCCGCCGAAACGCCGGACGAAGAATTCCCCCTTATCCTGACGACAGGGCGCGTCATCTATCAGTACTTGTCGGGTAATCAGACGCGGCGGATCAAGTTCTTGGTGGACCAGTGTCCCGAACCGTACGTTGAGATCCATCCCGAAACGGCGCGTCGGTTAGGCGTCCAAGACGGCGAGCGCGTGCGCGTCCGTTCACGTCGCGGAGAAGGCATCTTTCCGGCGCTCGTTACCGAAACGATCCGGCCCGACACGATCTTCATTCCGTACCACTGGCCGGAGCCGCAGGCGGCCAACCTGCTGACCAATCCGGTGTTGGATCCGGTTTCGAAGATCCCGGAGTTCAAAGCCTGCGCGGCGCGCATAGAGAAGCTTAAAGGAAGCGCTTTGCCGCTCTATGGCGCTCAGCGTCGCGGCGCATCGCAAAGCGAAGCGTAGAAGGCGCCGCGTCGAAAACTTTCGCTCGCGAGAAAGAGCTTCGCGAGACGTGAGTTTCATATCTCGGGTCTTTGAAGAGGAGCGTGCGCACACACGGTCATCGGCTTATGTCTTCGAAAGGCAGCAGACCAGCGCACACTCGGTCTTTGCTGTGAAAATCGAACATTGAACCTTTGGAGAACAGCATGGAAGGGACAATGCTCATCGATCCGCGGCGGTGCATCGGGTGTCGCGCGTGCGTGTCGGCTTGTCGCGAGTGCGGGACGCACAAGGGCCATTCGATGATCTTCGTCGATTATCTCGATCGCGGGCGGAACACAGCGACCCTGCCGACAATCTGCATGCACTGCGTCGAGCCGACCTGCGCGCTCGTCTGTCCGGCGGACGCGATCAAAGTCTCCGAAGATGGCGTGGTGATGACGGCGATGGAGCCGCGCTGCCTCGATTGCCGCAACTGCGTCAACGCTTGTCCGTTCGGTGTGCCGAAGTACAACACAGCAATGCATCTGCAGATGAAGTGCGATCTCTGCTTCGACCGCACGTCGGAAGGGTTGAAGCCGATGTGCGCGAGCGTGTGTCCGACGGGCGCGCTCACATATGGACGTTACGAAGAGATCGTGCCGCGACGGCGCGACGCACGTCCCGTCAACATCCACGTCTTCGGGCGCCAACGCGTCGCGACGCGCGTCTACCTGATGCTGCCGATTGAAGAGGACGAGGTGCGCGTGGACGAGACTGCGGAACTGAGTTTCCACGAATCGTGGCTCGATACGCAGGTCGAAAACGCCGATAAGAGAAACGAGTTTTAGACGAAGCTCGATCGCGCAAATGAGAAGGATCCTCAATAGAAGCTCGATCGCGTAATTGGAGATGATTCCTATGAGAGACAAGGCTACTATGCAGCTGTCGGATGAGACCGAGGTGCGGCGAGCGAGCGCGCCGTATCAGCGCGATTTTCCGTATGAGCGTGAGGAAGAAGCGCAGGTCGCGCGTCGCGAGTTCTGCCGTTTTCTCGGGTTCACGTCGGCAGCGCTCTTTCTGAGCGCCGCCGGCTTCGCGCTGGAGAGTTACCTGAGCGCGCGGCGCGAACAGCCTTTTCAACCACAGCACATCGCAGGCGCAGAGGATCTTGCTCCCGGCGAAGCGCTCAACTTTCGCTATCCGACCGAAAGGGACTCGGCGATCTTGGTCCACGCTGAGGATGGAAGCTTCTACGCCTACGGTCAGAAGTGTACTCATCTATCTTGTCCGGTCTATTACGAACGTGGGCGCGGGCGGCTCGAATGTCCGTGTCACGAGGGCGCATTCGACTTGCAAACGGGGCGCGTCCTCTATGGACCACCGCCGCGCCCACTCGACCGCATCCTGCTCGAAGTCCGCGACGATGGCGTCTGGGCCGTCGGTCGCAAAGCACAAGGCGAAGAGAGCTTCGGCGAGCGGCTGGTCCGTTTGACCGAGGGTCGGCGGCGAAGCGGATGCAAGATGTAATCGCCACGGGAGGGCGCATGCGATGGGCAGAGAAGAGGCAAAAGTGCTGGATCGAAATGCAGCCGACGCTGCGTCGCCTGCTGCGCGAGGTTCGGTGCTTGGAAGAGAGAAAGAGGGGATCGCGCTTAAGTTGCGACCGCGCGCTCAGGTGGGGCGAGCCGCCATTGAGCAGGCACGGCTTGTGTTGCTCATCATGATCAACATCGCTCAACTCTGGACGCTTTCGGCAACCGTGGAAGCATCGCTCGCAGCTCGCTGGCAACTTCTCGTGCCGCTCGTCGCTTCATCCGGCATCTGCGCCCTGATCACCCTCTCGATCCTTCTATGGTGGCGGCCTGACCGCTTCGCGCCGGACCGGTGAAAGAGCGTGCGCCAGCACCTGCAACCGAACACGCTCGGTATCGCGCGCTCGAAGCCAGGCGGAACGAGTCTGCCGATATCACTGCCGAGCAGCGCGTCGTGTACCCGCGCAGGCAAAATCAGCAAAGTTCCGAGTTCACAGGTACCCCTTCCGCGAACTGCCGTTGCACCGCTCGAGAAATATCTGATTAGCCCGAACGCACGGCGGAGGCAACAGCATTTAAGATGCGTAATCCGGATGATCCGTGCCGTGAGCGTAGGCGTAGGCAAGCGCTTCGATCTGCCGATCCTTGATACGGTCTCGATAGTGGCCCGCTCTTGAAGAAAGACTTTCCACTCGATCAATAACATCCATCGCGATGCTGAAACGGTCTATCTGATTGATGATGGCTAGCTGCATCGGCGTCGTGATGCCGCCGCGGCCTTTGAGAAAAGGGGCTAGATAAGTCGCCTCCACGCCGATCTTGCGGTTTTCGCGGTAGCCTCTGACGTGCAGATTCTTGTGGTTCGCCCTCCGATAAGTCAGCCGGTGAATGAGCCATGGATAACCGTGGAAGTTGAAGATGATCGGTTTGTCCTTTGTGAAGTAGGAATCGAACTCTCTGTCGGTGAGCCCATCCGGATGCTCCACGCTTGGCGTGAGAGCGAAGAGGTTGACGACGTTGACGAATCTAACCCGCAGCTCAGGGAAATACTCGCGCAAAACGTCCACGGCGCCCACAGCCTCTTTGGTCGGCACATCGCCGCAACTGGCGATCACTACATCGGGATCACGCTCCGGATGGAGCGAAGCGAAGTCCCATATCCCGATCCCCTTCGTCACATGTCTGAAAGCTTCATCTGCCATCAGATACTGTGGATGACGCTGTTTATCGATGACGATGATGTTGATCCGGTTGCTGGTCTGAAGGGCCCGCCAGACGGTCCACAGAAGCGAGTTCGCATCAGGCGGGAAATATACTCGCACCACATTGGGCCACTTATCGACGATCGAATTGATGAAACCCGGATCCTGATGCGTAAAGCCATTATGGTCTTGTCGCCAAACGACAGAGGTGAGAAGCAGGTTGAGAGAAGGAACAGGCAATCGCCAGTGAACATCGGAAGAGATGTCTAACCATTTGCCGAATTGATTGACCATCGAAGAGATGATCGGCGCAAACCCTTCGTATGTGTTCAACAGCCCATACCGCCCCGTCAAGAGATAACCTTCCAGCCATCCTTCCACCGTGTGCTCCGAAAGATACTCCATCGTGCGACCGAAGGGCGAAAGAAAGCCTTCGTCCTCGTCTTCAGGCAATATTTTGGCCATCCAAGCTTTGCCGAATTCAAAGACCGCATCGAGCCGATTCGATTTCGTCTCATCCGGTCCGAACACGCGGAAAACATTTGGATTAAGCCGGATCACCTCTTTTAGAAAGTTACCCAGCGGCTTGGTGTTCTCCGTCCAAGTCGCGCGCTTTCGTTCCACTTCGACGGAAAAGCTCGCCACAGCGGGCAATCTGAGCGCATACCGCCTGTCCCCGGCGTTCGCCTGAGGGTTGGCGCTCATCCGCTTTTCGCCCTTGGGGGCGAGGGTTTGTAGATCCTCTCTGAGTCTTCCTTCTGCTGTGAACAGCTCCTCGGGCCGATAGCTCCTCAACCACCCTTCAAGAATCCGCAAGCTTTCCGGATCGGCCTTGACCTCGGGCAAAGGCACTTGATGGGCTCGCCAGTGGCCTTCGAGATGCGACTCTTTGATCTTTTTCGGTGCCGTCCAGCCTTTAGGCTCCCGAAGGATGATCATGGGCAGCTTCGCCCGGTGCGCTACGCTTCCCTTTTCTTTCGCCTCTTCGCGCAGCAAATTGATTCGTTCCAACGCCCAATTCATCGCTTCCGCCATGAGACGATGCGCCTCAACATGCTCTGCTGCCGAGACGATCTTCGGCTCGTACCCATATCCTCGAAAAAGAGAGGTGAGCTCTTCATCTTCCACGCGTGCCAGAACCGTCGGATTGTTTATCTTGTAACCGTTGAGCAAGAGCACGGGCAGCACCGCGCCATCTCTGGCCAGATTCAAAAACTTGTTGGAATGCCACGCAGTGGCCAAAGGTCCGGTCTCCGCCTCACCATCGCCGACAACCGTGATGGCGATGAGATCAGGATCGTCGAAAACGGCGCCATAGGCATGTGAGAGACTGTAGCCCAGTTCCCCGCCCTCTTGGATCGAACCGGGAAGCTCCGGCGTGCAGTGGCTGCCGAAACCGCCGGGAAAGGAGAATGATCTGAAGAGCCGTCTCATCCCTTCCTCATCTTGCGTGAATTCAGGATAAAGCTCGCTCAATGTGCCCTCGAGATAGACGGGGGCGATCACGCCGGGCGCACCGTGTCCTGGGCCAGCGATGAAGATGCAATTGAGGTTGTTTTCGACGATGACCCGATTGGCGTGGACGTAAATGAAGCTTAAGCCCGGACTCGCTCCCCAATGGCCCAAGAGCCTGTTCTTTATGTGCTCAGGTCGTAAAGGCTCTTTCAGCAGAGGGTTCTCTTTCAAGTAGATCATGCCTGCTGACAGATAGCAACAGGCCTTCCAGTACTCATTCAAACGTTCGAGATCCATGTCTCGCCTCCACCAAACATATTCCGACTCCCCGCCCCATAGCGCGCAGCCATAAGAGGCTGGGGCAGTTAACGCAAAGTTGAGGTTGCGGCCCAAAGCGCACGGCTTCAAAGCCTGCATTTTAAAGATCGGCGCGGGCGCTTCCCACCCCCTTCAGGGGGTCGGGATGACGCGCGCCGCCTTTGAAGCCTTGTATGCCTACTTTCCCTGGCACTCCTCGATGTCGCGGCGGATGACCTCGGCCGCAGACATTGCCTGCGGTGCCGACGTCATACGCTTGGCTCCAGAGGTGTTCCTTCCCGCACTTCTTCTTCAGGTGTGGGAACCTCGCGCGAAGGTATTTGGAACTGTACCCCTTGAGCAGTCCGGCGATGCTTGCAGCACTGAAGCGCGGAGGAGCCGACACAAAAACATGCACGTGGTCTTCGTCGGTCTCCATGGCGAGGAGCGCGATACCGTGGCGCTCGCAGCACTCCGCGATGAGCCGCTTGGTCTCAGCCTGGACCTCCCCGGTCAGGATGCGCCTTCGATACTTCGGAATCCAGACGAAGTGATAGGCAATGTCATAGTGCGTCTAACGAG
>NZ_PSLQ01000006.1:20868-82138 GCF_040289685.1 Pyrinomonas sp. | reverse complement strand
GCGCTCCTCCCCAGGTCTGAAGGCCGGGGTCTGTAGCGCCACTGAAATCTGATGAGCAACCAGATGACATTGGCCCGAGAGATGGAAATCCGCGGAACGGGGCTACACACGGCAGTTGACGTCACCGTTCGGCTGCGGCCCGCACCGCCCGATACTGGCTACGTTTTCATCAGGATGGATCTAGGCGGATTTGAGATTCCAGCGAGCATCGAGTATGTCGCTAATTGCAGCTACGCGACGACGCTTATGCGCACAGGCGTCATGCTCTCGACGGTGGAACACTTGCTGGCGGCGCTGCGCGGGATGGGCATCGACAACGCTTACATTGAGGTCGATAATCTTGAAATCCCGATCATGGATGGATCGGCGGAACCCTTCGTCGCTTTGATCGAACGCGCGGGCGTGGTCGAACAACAAGCGGCACGCCACGCGCTCCGCGTTCTTCGGCGAGTGAGCGTGGAACAAGGCGAGCGACGCATCAGCATCGAACCGGCGTTGAGCTATGAAATAGATTGCACGATCGATTTCGCCCACCCCGTGATCGGGCGACAGCGCTACAGAGTGAACGAGTTGGACCAATCGCTTTTCGCGCGCGAGATCGCGCCAGCGCGCACCTTCGGCTTCACGGCGGAGATAGAGCAACTACGCCGCGCCAATTTGATTCGCGGCGGATCGCTCGATAACGCCATCGTCCTATCGCCCGACGGCGTGCTCAACCCTTCCGGTTTGCGTTACCGCGACGAATTCGTCCGTCACAAAGTGCTCGACATCATCGGCGATTTGGCTTTGGTCGGGCTGCCAATCATCGGGCGCGTCACAGCCGAACGCAGCGGCCATCTGCTTCACGCGTTGCTGATGACCCGTTTGCTGCGCGACGCGCGCGCTTGGGAGATCATCGAAGCGCCCGCCGCGCGACAAGCCTTTCAACCGGTCGGCGTGTAAAACCGTTCACCTCGACCAAGGCTGGGCGCTTCGATCATTCGACCCAGCGCGCAAGGGCTGAGAACAGCCGCTGGATGCGCGTCTGGTTCGCGAGCTGCCCGCCGGACAAAACCGCCACAAGAAGCAATAGCTCCCATCGAACCAATCGTGAGCTTTAACTGCCTGCCAAACCGAGCTGCCACAAGATGAAGGCGTAATCGAAGGCCGTCTCGCGCAGCGCATCGTAACGCCCCGCCGCGCCGCCGTGTCCGGCCCCCATGTTGATTTTGAAGATCAGCGGATTTTGGTCTTTCTTCAGCGCGCGCAGCTTCGCCACGTACTTTGTCGGCTCGTGAAAGAGCACTTGGCTGTCGTTGAGCGCCGTGCGGACCAGCATCGCCGGATATTCTTTCGGCTCGATGTTGTCGTATGGCGAATAGGACTTCATGTAACGGAAATGATCGGCGTTCCTGATCGGGTCGCCCCACTCCTCCCACTCACCTGCCGTCAGCGGCAACGAGGCATCCATCATCGTGTTGATGACATCGACGAACGGGACATATGAGACGACCGCTTTGAAAAGATCGGGCCGCATGTTGACCACCGCGCCCATCAAAAGGCCGCCAGCGCTCCCGCCGGTCGCAACCAAACGGTCTTTGGACGTGTACTTCTCGGCGATCAAGTGTTCCGCCGCGGCGATGAAATCGGTGAACGTGTTCTTCTTCCGCATCATGCGACCCGCATCATGCCACGCTTTGCCGAGTTCGCCGCCGCCGCGGATGTGGGCGATGGCGAAGATCACGCCGCGGTCGAGCAAGCTCAAACGGTTCGAGTTGAACGTTACGTTCGACGATATGCCATAGGAGCCGTAACCTTGCAGCAACAACGGACGGCGACCATCGCGCACCAGAGGCTTGCGATAGACGAGCGAGATCGGGATCCGCGTTCCGTCTTTGGCCGTCGCGTAGATCCGCTCCGATTGATACTGAGTCGGATCGTATCCGCCAAGCACAGGTTGCCGTTTGACTAATTGGCTTTGCCGCTTATCAACGTTGTAGTCATAGACCGAGACCGGCGTGATGAACGATTGGTAGTTGTAACGCAGCGTGCGCGTGTTGAATTCCCGATTGATGCCGAGCGAGGCCGTATAGACCGGCTCGGGGAATTCGAGGTAGTGCGTTTGGCCGTTCCTAAAATCTGTGATGCGAAGGCGCGGCAAGCCCTGTTCGCGTTCTGACAGGACCATGAAGTCCGCGAAGAGGTCCGCATCTTCAAGCATCACATCGCGCCGATGCGGCACCAGTTCGCGCCAGTTCTTTCGCTGCGGCTCGGCGATGGGCGCGGTCATTAGCTTGAAATTGAGCGCGCCGCCGTCGTTGGTGCGAATGTAGAAGAGATCGCCGCGATGATCCACGTAATATTCGCGCTCGTGCGCGCGCGGCTCGATGACACGCAACGCTTCGTTGGGTCGGTCAGCCGGCACGTAGCGAACTTCCGAAGTGGTGTGACTCGCCAGCGTCAAAAGTATGTACCCGCGACTGCGCGTGCGGCTGACGCGGGCGGCGAACATCTCATCCTTCTCCTCGTAGAGCAGATCATCCTGCGCTTTTCCGAAGCTGTGGCGATAGAGCCTGTAGGGGCGCTTGCTCACCGGATCATCGACGACGTAGAAGATCGTTCGATTGTCGTTGGCCCAAGCGGCGCTGCTTGCGCGCTCGGCGATTTTGGCGACCTGCCCGCTGCGCAAGTCTTTGACGTAAAGCGTGTACTCGCGATAACCGGTGGTGTCAGTCGAATAGAGCAGCAGGTTCTCGTCGGGACTGACGTCGAAGATGCCGATAGCCATGAACGGATGTCCCTTGGCCATCTCGTTGAGATCGAGCAGGACCTGTTCGGGCGCATCCATCGCTCCGCGCCGCCGCGCGTAGATCTTGTACTGTTTACCTTGCTCGCTGCGCGTGTAGTAGAGGTAGTTCCCTTCGCGGTAGGGCGGATCGGTGTCCGTCTCCTTGATGCGCGCGAGCATCTCGCGATAGAGCTTCTCCTGCAACGCCTTCGTGTGGCTCATCACGGCGTCAGCGTAAGCGTTCTCCGCTTCGAGATAGGCGATCACGTCCGGATTCCTCTTGTCGCGCATCCAGAAGTAATCGTCAGTCCATGTCTCGCCGTGCGCGGTGATGACCTTGGGGATCTTCTTCGCTACTGGCGGCTTCGCTGCCGCATGGTCTGAAGAGGAGTTTTGCGACATCATGGCGACTGAATCTAAACAAAGCAGGATCATGACGATCAGGACCAGAACGCGATTCATTTTCCACTTCCTCCAACGCGCCGTGCAAGGCGAATGAGGCGCAAGGTTTCGGCCCGTTGAGCTATTTCGCCCTTCGAGCAGATTGGTTCAGCGGCATGCTCTTTCCCGCTCCACGATCGGGAGAGGCCGTTATCGGTCCTCTCCCGTCGCGATTCAGGCTCAACGTCGTTACGACAGATACGGCAATCCGAACTTGTCGGTGATGTGCTCGATCGCGATTCGAACTCGACATCGCTACCACAAAAGCCCACAGAACGAAGCTAAGGCACCACGTTCAAGGTGATGCGCGAAGCGTATGCGCGCGAACGATGCACGCGCTGTGTCGCCTTCTGAAAATCCGATTCGCCCGCCTTGTAGATGTTCGGGACGAACTTTTGCGGATTGCGATCGACGAGCGGAAACCACGTGCTCTGCACTTGAACCATGATGCGGTGGCCTTTGAGAAAAGTATGGTTGATATCGGGCATGACGAACTCGATCTTGGTCACCTCGCCGGGAGGCAGCGGCTCAGGCCGCTCGAAGCTATTGCGGAAGCGCGCGCGGAAGGGCTCGCCGCGCACGAGCATTTGGTAGCCGCCCATGCGCACGCCGGTCGGGTTCGGCTCCGGATCCGGAGCATCATCTGGAAAGACGTCGATCAGCTTCACGATGTAATCGGCGTCCGTACCCGTCGAAGAGACATAGAGCGTAACTTTGACCGGACCTGCGGCCGTTAGGTCTTGTGCGAGCGGTTCGGTTTGGTAGGCGAGCACATCCGGACGCCGCGCGGCGAAGCGCTGATCCTCGACCATGTACTCGCGCGTCATGCCGATGGCGATGCCATTGATGTAGGGCACGGGTTTATTGGGATCGCTCACGTACTCGTCGAAAGCGTTCCGTTCGTCGGTCGGCGGATCGAACGATAGTTTGCCGTTCTCGCGCAAGTATATGGCGCGCGGTTGTGCCGTGCGCGGCGGCCATTCGGCGTACATCCGCCAACGGTTCGAGCCGGTCTCGAAGACGTAAGCTTCGGGAAGCTTGTGGTCGCACTTATCCTTCAGAAAGCAGTTGAAGAACGGAAGTTCAATCTCGCGGCGGTAAAACTCCGCCGTCTTCGAACCGAACTGAATCGGACCGAGCGAATCACCGTCCGAGCGCGCCCAGCCGCCGTGGTACCAAGGCCCCATGACGAGCGTGTTGTAAGCGCCCGGACTCTGTTTTTCGGTCGCCTCATAGGTCTTGAGCGCACCATATAAGTCCTCGGCATCGAACCAACCGCCGACGGTCATCACCGCCGGATGGATGTTCTTCAAATGTGGCAGCGTGTTGCGCGCCTTCCAGAAGTCGTCGTAGTTCGGATGCTCCATGATCTCGTTCCAGAAGGCGACCTGCCCCTTGAAATATTTACGGTCGGCGTTCTGTAACGGCCCGAGTTCGAGGAAAAATTTGTAGCCATCGGGCGTGCCGTGCTGAAAACGCGGCGGCGTCTCGGTCGTCGGACGCGGGCGTGGGCGGCCAAAGGTCGCCAAGAAGTTGAAAGCGTGCGGCAAGAAGAACGCGCCGTTGTGATGGAAATCGTCGCCGATGAACCAATCGGCGATCGGCGCTTGCGGCGAAGCGGCCTTCAAAGCCGGATGAGCATCGATCATCCCCACCGCGACGTAGAAGCCCGGATAGGAGATGCCCCACATGCCGACGCGCCCGTTGTTGTTCGGCACGTTTTTGATGAGCCAGTCGATTGTGTCGTAAGTATCCGTGCTTTCGTCTATATCGGTCGGACCGCTCTTTCGCTCTTTGTGCGGGCGCATATTGACGAATTCGCCTTCGGACATATAGCGCCCGCGCACATCTTGATAAACGAAGATATAGCCCTCTTTCATGAAGAGCGGTGATGGACCGAGCGACGTTTTGTAAGCATCTGGGCCGTATGGTCCGACGCTGTAGGGCGTGCGGTTGAGCAGAATCGGATACTTCTTCGATTTATCGCGCGGCGCGTAAACGACCGTGAAGAGTTTGACGCCATCGCGCATGGGGATCTGGTACTCGCTCTTCTCATAGTTGGCGCGCACATCGTATGCTTCTTGCGCGCTGAACGAGACGGAAAAGCACAACAGCAGCAGCAGAGCTAACGGAACGCGGATAATGGCTGGAGATCTTTTCATCTCCCCTCTCCTCGTTGTCGGTTGATAGAGCTTTTAGACGCACCTTTTAGAAAGCGCTTAAATCTCTATCACATTTTCAGGTTTAAGTTTAGTTTCGCCGATCGATCGTGGAAAATCAGCAAGACAAAAGGGCCTTGCGTCGAAGCTCAGACGCGAATGGCTTCGCCTAGCTTCGACCAAGGCCCTGAAATCCAGTTCGCCCTGACTCGGAGAACCGCGCTCTCCTCGTCGGCCCTACGCGAGCAGATCTACGCTAGAGAGCGCCTGTCCCCGACGAAAGAGTCCTTCGGCGACGCGGACAATCTGGCGATTCTACGAGCGCGGCGCAAATTCAGAACTTTTTCTTCGGCGGCGTCGGACGGCACCCGCTACGCTAGCCAACCCAGTTCCCAGCAGCGCCAGCGTTGCTGGTTCAGGCACGGCCGCCGGTTGCTCCGCGCTCTGAAAGCTCCAGGACAAAATATCGTGGTTCTCGAAAGCGCCACCCGTGCCGGCGGTAAAGCCGACGTAAGCTCTGCCGCCGTTCAACCCGAGATTGGAGAGGTCGTAATTGACCGAAAGGACAGGTGAAGAGAGATTGTTTAAGTAGACGCTAAGCGTGGTTCCAGAATAACTGATTTTTACGGTGTACACCTGCCCGTTTTTGAAAGAAGCGCTCGGACTAAAAAAGCCGAGACGACTGGCAGGTCCAGGATCGTTCGGAGCGGTTCCGTTCGTGTGAACGGCGATGTGATTGCCGTCGGGGTCGGAGAATCCAAAGTTAGTGTTGTCGAAAGTATCGAACTCAATGACAAGGCTGTTTGGTATCCCGCCATAGCCCATACTTCCCCCGCTGCCTCCGAGAGCTGCAACCCCGTTCGGGCTATTCTGGATGATGAAAGCCAATCCATCAGCCCCTCCGCTCAGTCCGCCTCCATTCGTTATCTGAAACTGAAACTGCGTGGTGAATCCCGCCTGCACGCTGACGAGGCTGTTGTAGTAAGCCGAACCAGCCGAGCTCTGGGAAGCCGGCGTCAAACGCAGCCGATCACCGCTCGACCCGCCCCCTAGCGTCGCGCTCCCGTTCGTCTGAATCCCAGTCGTGCTTGAAGGGAATGAAGCAAACGAAAAACTCTCCGCCCGTCCCTCGATCGCTGCCGCGAAAAAGACGCCGAACAGCGTCAAAATCCCAAGAATCAACCCGTTGCCTGTCGCAAAGGAACGATTTCTCGATTCTGCCGTCATACGTTTGGTCTCCTTGTCTTCAAAGTCTTCAAATCCTCCCTATTTGTCTTCGTGAAACGGCGCGCTGAAACGCTTTCAATGCTGTGAGTAGAGAACCGATTCAAGCGCCGTTTACCGGCTGCGGCCGGTGGAAGAGAGACGAAACCCAATAGGTTTCCTGTTCTTGCCAACGCCTGAATCCCTACCGCTGGCTTCCCAGCCGTTAACCGGCCTCGCATGCCAGCCCGCTTGAAGCGGGCTAGGTGCAAGCCCCTAGCCACGAGCTATGGGGTAGTTGACTGAAATGCCTTCACCGAGAACCGCCAGTCTGGCCTCTTTGCGATGAGGTCCGTTTTTCGGAGGCCCCTAGTTTCTTATTCAACGACCAATGGGCGCCGATTTCCAGAAAGAGGAGAGAGGCGCGCTCAGCAAAGTTTGCCTCTTCAAAGAAAGGGCGCTCAATGGGTGTAGGGGGGCGAGAAACGAGTTTCGGCTTCTCGCCCCTTCCCGATCCTCTTTCGCCCGACTTTATCTCTTCTCTTCGCTGACGACCTGTCCGTTGACGATGACGCCCGTAACGTGCGAGGTGTATTCGAACGGGTCGCCGTCGAAGAGCGCGAGGTCGGCGTCTTTACCCGGTTCCAGCGAACCAACGCGGTTGGCGATGCCGAGAATGCGCGCCGCATCTATGGTGACGGTCGCTAAGGCTTCTTCGAACGACAAACCGTTGGCCGCGGCGATGGCCGCCTCGAAGAGCACGACGCGCGTCTTCGGCACGTAGGATTCGTATCCGCTTTGCATGGCGACCGGGATGCCAGCGCGGCGAAGTTTCGCTGCCGTCTCCATGCTCAGGTTTTCGGCGTCGCCCGCCGCACGGTACATCGTCGGGTGGATGATGACCGGCACGCCAGCAGCCTTGATCTGGTCCATGACAAGGTATGATTCCGCGGCGCCATCGAGCACGATCTTGATGCCGAACTCTTTGGCGACGCGCAATGCAGAAACGATATCGTGCGCTCGGTGGACGTTGACGAGAAGCGGGATTTCGCCGCGAATGACGCGCGCGAGCGCTTCCATCCGTATGTCACGCGCTGGAGCCTTGGTCGGATCGTTTCCAGCCGCTTTTTGCTTGGCGACGTAATCTTGGGCCTTCAACAGTTCGGCCCGGAGCATGGCGATCTGTTTCGAGCGCGTGCCCGGAGACTTACCGCTTTGGCCCAGTCCGGCTTGACCGAGCGAAGCGGCGATCATCGCTTCAGGCACGATCACCGCTTGATCGATCGTCTCGCCCGTCGTCTTGACGATCATCGTCTGGCCGGAGATGAGCGCGCCGGGACCATGTCCCGTGTGCACGGTCGTGATGCCGAAAGAGCGCAGGTAACCGACCAGGAATTCGCGCGCGTCGTAGGCGTCGATGGCGCGTAGTTCCGGTTGGATCGGGGCCGATGTGTCGAGCTGCATCTGATCGTGCGGCTGATTCAAGTAGCCGGAAAGTCCGACCGTGGAACGCGCGTCGATCAGACCAGGTGTAACGACGCGCGCCGTTAACACCTTGTAGCCCGATGGGATGGCGACTTGCGAAGCTGGACCGACGCGCTCGATCTTGCCGTCGCGGATAAGCACGACGCCATCACGGATGGGCGCGCCCACCATGGTGTAAACGGTCTCGCCGCGCACGGCGATCTGCGCCTGCACGGCGATGGAAGCGCACAGAAGGCCGATCAACGCGCGCAGCAACTTTCCGTGTATCTCGATGAACGTGAGCGCAGGCAAAGTTTTTTCGGTTCTTTTCATCTGTGTCCCTCCCCATCTTCGAAGCATTCGATGTGCACGTCTTGACCGCGGCTTGCGCCGTAACCGCCGACGGCGTAGAGGCGATCTTGCGGGTCGTTGCGGTCGAAGACCTTGATGCCTTCGACGTAGGTTGCGAGCACTTTGGTGTAAACGCTCAATGGGTCGCCCGAAAGGATGATGAAATCGGCATCCTTGCCGCGCTCCAAGCTTCCGACGC
The DNA here is from genome assembly GCF_040289685.1 of Pyrinomonas sp. NCBI lineage: Bacteria > Pseudomonadati > Acidobacteriota > Blastocatellia > Blastocatellales > Pyrinomonadaceae > Pyrinomonas > Pyrinomonas sp. The sequence continues at coordinate 73,554 of NZ_PSLQ01000006.1, read as the reverse complement.
GATCTTGTAGATCGAGCATCTGCGCGCCAGCGAGCGTCATGGCACGAAGGGCGTTGTCGCGCGACATTCCGGCGCGCACGCCCAGCGCAGCCGAGCGCAGGAACAGGCGCGAATCGGTGATGTAATCATCCGTGTGAAAGGCGACGAGTGCGCCAGCCCGTTCCAGCGCGGCGCCAGTTTGCAGGATGAGATTGACGGCCTCGAGCTTTCCGCCCGGACTGTCGATGACGATGATCGAAGCGGGAACGCGCGCTTGCGCGATCTCGTTTGCGACGCGCCATCCTTCCGAAACGTGATGGAGCACGACGCGGAAGCTGAACTCTTTCGATAAACGGATCGCCGTCAAGATGTCGTCGTGCCGGTGCGTGTGGAAGTGGACGATCCTTTTGCCTTCCATCGCTTCGACCAGCGCTTCCAGCCCGAGATCGCGCGGCGGCAATTTCGAGCGGTCACCGCCAGCCCGGCGAATCTTGTCGCGGTAGTCAACCGCTTTGGTGAACATGTCGCGGACGATGGCCGCCGATTTAGCCCGCGTGCCCGGAAATGGGCCGGGCGAATTGGGGCGCAACGAGTTCGTTCCGTTGGCCATCTTGATGCCCCACATATAGTTGCCTTGCGCATCGCGGATCAGCAGATCTTCAATGGTGTTGCCGTTTCGAAGCTTCAGGTAAACGGTCTGGCCGCTCAGCAGGTGGCCCGATCCGGGCATGATGTTGACGGTGGTGATGCCGCCCGCGCGCGCGCGTTTGAGCGAAGTGTCGCGGATATCGATTGAATCGAGAATCCGCACGTCGGGCTGCATCGGAGCTGAGGCGTCGCCGCCCGCGCCGCCGCCGATGTGACTGTGCGTGTCGACAAGGCCAGGCATGATGACTTTGCCCGTGACATCGTGCCGCTCGGCATCGGGCGGGATGGCGACTTGCGAGGCCGGACCAACGGCGACGATCTTGCCGCGATGAACGACGAGCGCGCCGTTTTCAATGGGTGGACCAGCGATCGGGATGACCTGTGCGCCGATGAAAGCTTGCGGTCGGTCTTGCGCGCGCGCGCTCAACGATGCGCACGCAGTGAGCGCAAGAAGCAAAACGAGACGTCGGATCATTCGGGTTTCTCCTCGAAGAGATTTGGCGTTCGAGAACGTTGCGAGAGGCCTGCGCGCTGCTTCCGACAAACGGCGAAAGCGCGACGCCAGCGTTCAGACAGTTGACCGCCGATGAACGGGGCGCTTACTGAACGTAGCGTTTTAGCCTGTGACGTTGTTTCACGCAAGCCTTGGACTGTTCGCGCGTACCATCATACGAACCGCGGTCCCGTGTCAAGCGTCGGAGCGCGAGCATCCAAGCCAGCCGAAACGGTTTCGCCATCGAGCGGTGAAACCGTTGAGCTTTTTTGCGCGCCTTCCGTCCGAGCGCGATGACGCAGCGTCGGCTTCGACGAGCGATCCCCCTTCGGCCCACCAAAAGCAGACCCGAACTTTTGCGCTAACCGCTCGCACGGAGGATCCTGCTGCCGCCCGTTCCGCTGTTCAGACGGCGCTTGAAGCGCTCTTGTGGACTGTGGTAACTTGCTCGAAGGGGCGCCGGAAGAATCGCGCGCCCTTCTCCTCACCAGCGTTCTTTCGCCTTCTCACGTCGGAAGACGCGCTCTCGTGGTCGCCCCGCCACTTGAGCGAAGCCCGACGAAGTGAGCTTTCCCGTATGGGTCATAAGCAGTCGTTGTTCGAAATCGAGTGGTGGGTCATCTCCAAGCGATCCATCTACCTCATCATCGCGCTGCTTCTGTTCGGCGTGCTCGTCGGAGCGCTATCCGTTTACCTTTGGATCTACGGCAATCCGTTCGAGAAGGAGTCGAGACCACAAGCACCGACCGGAGCGCGGTTCATCTCGTTCGATGGCGATGTGCGCGTCGTTCGGGCGCAAACGCGCGAAACCGTTCAAGTCAACGCCAACACGCAGCTTTACCCGGGCGACATCGTGCAAACGCAGACCGACGGACGTGCGCGCATCCTGCTCGCCGATGGCTCGACGTTGCTGGTGCGTCCCAACAGCGTGGTTACCATTCGCGACAGCCGCGCCGCCGAAGGCGGACAGCAAACCCACGTGCGCGTTGCGGTCGAACGCGGCCAGATCAACGTGCGCACTGAGGAACAGACCGAAAAGACGAGCAACATCGTCGAGACGCGATTGACCGAAAGCCGTCTGGCCGCGCAGACAGGGGCGAGTTTCGGCGTGCGTGAGGATAACACCGAGGACATTCGCGTCAGCGCGGGCAGCATCGAGACGACAACTCGAGGCGGCGAAAAGACCGTGGTGCGCGCTGGCGAATATGTGGCGATCAATCAAACGGGCAACATCGCGCGCCGCGAACGATTGCTCGACGTTCCCGTACCCGTGGCGCCGCGCGATCTGGAGCGCATCTTCGCCAGCTCATCAGGGACCAGCATCACGCTGCGGTGGCAAAAGCCCGCTTCTGGCACCCCGGCCTATTATCGCGTCGAAGTCGCCACCTCGCCTTTCTTCGTTTCAGCGGGCAAGGTGATCGAACGCGATCAGTTGACCAACACCGAGTACAACATTGGCGAACTGCGCCCTGGCATCTATTATTGGCGCGTGCGGGCGGTGGCACCATCAGGACAAGCGAGCGAGTGGAGCGAACCGCAGAAGTTCTCCATCGTCGTCGCGCAAGGGAGCGGCCAAGTGGTCATTTGGGATGTTTCGGTGGAGTACGTCGCCGGTAACATCTACCTCGTGCGTGGACGCACGCAAGCTGGCAACACCGTCCGCATCGCCGGGCGTGAAACGCTGGCGACGCGCGACGGCACGTTTCAACTACAGATCGTCGTGCCGCCGGCCACGCGCGAATTGAACATCGAGGCGGAGGATTCGCAAGGCTACCGCGGGCAGTACCGTTTTGCTCTGAACGGCGGGCGCGGAACGTCCGACGCGGCGAATCGGCGATGACCAAGCGCGTTATTCTACTCAACGATGAACCCGCCACGCTCATGGGCGAGCTAGCGACCATGCTGCGCGTGGCCGGCTTCGCCGTCGCGTCACCGGATGATGAGGTGCGCAACGCGCCCTTAGCCCTTGTCTACGGCGTGGTCGCGGGCGATCGGACGAACATCATCGAAGCGCTGGTGCGCAAAGCGACCAAACGTTGGTCGCAGGTGCCAGTCATCGCTTGCCGACTGCGCTCGCCCGATCAAGAGCAGAGCGCACGCCGCCGCTTGGGCAATGCGGCGTTGAAGCGGCTCGGTTTTCACCTCATCGTCGAGGAATCAGCTCAACTGCCAGCGTTGCTCCACGAGATCGAGGGGCGCGCCCCTTTGACCGAGCTGGATGAAGAAGAGGATGAAGTTTCGCGCGCTCCCGAAATCCCGCTCCCGTCGGCGCTCACCGCGGATACACTGCGCGCCGCCTTCAAGTTGGCGGCCGCGCTCCATTTCGCCGACGACCAACGCCATGCCGCGCAGATCACTCTCGAGCAGTTGGCAGCCCTGATCGCCGCCGATCGCTGGACCTATTACGCGGCGCAGGACGAAGGGGAAAAGACCATACTTGAACCACTACTCTCCTTTCCGCGCAACGAGACGGAAGAACAGAGCATCTCGGAAGCGGCGTTGCTCGCTGCCTCGCGCATCGAACCAGCCAGCGACGACAACAGATGGGCCGTGCCGTTGCTTTACGGCGAAAGGGTTTTCGGCGTGATCGAAGTTGAACGCGCGACGGCCCCCTTGCTGGCAGAAGAGAGCGAGCTTTTGGCAGCTTTGGCCGTTCCCGTAGGAGCGGCCATCGCTCGTTCGGTGCGCGTCGCCGAAGCTGAACGCCTATCGCAAACGGATGATCTGACCAAACTGCACAACGCCCGTTTCCTCCGCCAGTATCTGATCGGCGAGATCAAGCGCGCGCGGCGCTACGGCTCTCCGGTCGCAGCGCTCTTTCTTGATCTGGACGATTTCAAGCGCGTCAATGATGAGCACGGCCATTTGGTCGGGTCACACGTGCTCATGGAGATGGCCGCCGTGATCCTCACTTCAGTGCGCGACACAGATGTGGTCGCGCGTTACGGCGGCGACGAGTTCGTCATCATCCTGCCAGAGACGGCTGCCGAGCAGGCGACGCGCGTCGCCGAGCGCGTGCGGGCGCGCATCGCCGGACACGTCTTCACCGGCGGACGCGGGCTCCGCCTGCGTTTGACGGCCAGTTTCGGCGTCGCCTCCTTCCCTCAACACGCGCAGTCGCCGCAGCAGTTGCTTGCGTGCGCCGATGCTGCTATGTATGAAGCGAAAGCAGCGCGCAAGGACTGCGTACGCGTGGCGGCGATGGCCGCCGCTTCGGACTCGCAAAGCGAAAATCACGCCGCTTGATTAGCGTTGCGGGGCTGCTTCGTGTATCTTTGCCCGTTCACCACTCGCACCCGAAGTCGTTCGCCAGCGCGGCACGGTGACGGTTCGGGTTCGAAAGGCATCTAAACTTTATCGTAGGGCATGGAAAGAGCGTAAATGGCATTCAAGTCTATCTTCAGTCTTTTCTCCAGCGATCTCGCTATTGATCTCGGCACGGCGAACACGCTTGTATACGCCAAGGGGCGCGGCATCGTCGTCTCCGAACCGTCCATCGTCGCCATCAACAAAGTGACCGGTGAAGTTGAGGCTGTCGGCAAAGAGGCTAAGGAGATGTTGGGGCGCACGCCGGGCAACATCGTGGCGATCCGTCCAATGAAGGACGGCGTGATCGCCAACTTCGAGATGACCGAAAAGATGCTCCAGCACTTCATTCGCAAGGCTCACAACGGCAAGACGTGGGTCAGTCCGCGCGTCGTCATCGGCATCCCGTCCGAGATCACGCAAGTCGAACGGCGCGCCGTGGAAGATTCGGCTTATCGCGCGCGCGCCTCGGAAGTCTATCTAGTGGAAGAGGCGATGGCCGCGGCCATCGGCGCGGGGCTGCCCGTCACCGAACCGCACGGCAACATGATCGTTGATATCGGCGGCGGCACGACTGACATCGCCGTCATCAGTCTGGGTGGAGTGGTCTATTCGCGCGCCGTACGCGTTGCCGGCAACGAAATGGACGAAGCGATCACGCAGTACATCAAGCGCAAGTACAACCTCCTGATCGGCGAACGCACGGCTGAATTGATCAAGATCGAACTCGGTTCGGCCTACCCGCTCGATGAACCGCTCTCGATGGAAGTGCGCGGGCGGAATCTGATCGAAGGCATCCCGAAAACGATCACGATCACTGACGAAGAGGTGCGCGAAGCGTTGGCCGATTCGGTCTCGACCATCATCAACGCCGTGCGCGTGGCGCTCGAACGGACGCCGCCCGAGCTGTCGGCTGATATCGTCGAGCGAGGCATCGTCCTGACGGGCGGCGGCGCGTTGCTCAAAAACCTCGACAAACGGCTGTCGATCGAAACGGGACTGCCCGTGTCGATCGCCGAAGATCCGCTCTCGTCGGTCGTGCTCGGCGCGGGCAAAATGCTCTCGGACTTCAACCTGCTCAAACGCGTCAAGTGGGACAACACGATCACCACGGGCGTTTGATCGGTCAAGAGTACGAGCAGCGACTCCGCTCCAGTCTGGTGCACCTCGTTTGAACGAACCTGTTTCGCTCGAGGCTCGTTCGAACCAGCAGGCGTCCTTTGCCCCGCGTCCTTTTCGCGAGTCATGCTTTCAGAAAGAGAGATCAGGCAGCGCGCTCCGCTCTGGCTCATCGCCTCGCTCTTGGTCAATTTCGCCTTGATGACGTTCGATGCGCGCGATCCTGTGACTAAACAGCGCGTGGTGCGCGTTTGGCTGCAAGCGGCTGCCGCGCCTGTGGAACGCCTGCTGTCCGCCTTGTTCGGCACCGGCTCCGATGCCATCGGCTACCTCGCCGAGCTTCGCCGTGCCGCACGTGAAAACCAAGAGCTGCGCGCGCGCGTCGCCGCCGCCGAGGCTGAATTGCACGAACTTCGCACGGCGCGCGATGAGAACGAACGCCTCAAAGGCTTGCTTGAACTCAAGGAGCAGAAGCAATACAAGATCGTCCCGGCGCGCGTCATCGCGCGCGATCCGTCGGCTTGGTTCGACACCGTGATCATCAATCGCGGACGCTCGTCCGGCGTCGAACTCCAGATGCCCGTGGTCACAAGCGAAGGCATCGTTGGGCGCGTCGTCGCCACCAGCCCGTGGACGGCGCAAGTGATGCTCATCACGGACGAGCGTAGCGGCGTCGGCGCCGTGGTCGGTCAGCTCAGTTCGTCGGGGGCCATCGGCGTGGTGCGCGGATCCGATGAGCACAATGGTTTGCTCAAGATGCTTTACGTCTCGGGATTGGAGACGGTCAACGTCGGCGATCGCGTGATCACCACCGGACAAGACAGCATTTATCCGCCTGGCTGGAGCATCGGCACGGTGATCGAAGTCAAACCGGGGGCGGCGACCACCACGCACGAGATCGTGATCCGACCGAGCGCGCGGCTCGATTCGTTGGAAGAGGTAGCCGTGCTCCTCTACCGTCCGGACAAGCCTGAGATGGATCGCGCACTGCCCAACGTGGAAAGGAGAAGGTAAACGTCCTTGCACACGCGCCGCGCATACGAACGCGCTTGATGCGTCCGGTTCGGCGTGGCAGAAGATAGACGTCTTTGGCCTGCGCCGCGCGGCAGAAGCGGGTCGCATGTGGAGACCGCAACGCGCGTACTTAACGCAAGCCGCCGGACGCGCGTCGCCATTGTAAGGTCATGAAGTGGAGGGCTGCCATCGTCATCGCGCTCGCCGTGGTCGTGCAAGCCGCTTTGCGCGTCGTGTGGCCGTCATCCGTTTACTTGGACCTGCCGCTCATCGCCGTCGTCTATTTCGCTTTGCGACGCGATCCGGTGCAAGCGGTGTTGATTGGCTGGGCAGCGGGGCTTGCTGCCGATGCGCTCAGCCGCGGGCTTCTCGGCGCGGGCGGATTCAGCAAAACGGTGGTCGCCTACGTCATTGCCGTGCTCGGCACGCGGGTCGTGCTCGACAACCCTGTGGTCAGAATTCTCGTCTTAGCTGGTGCGACGGCGCTTGATGCTATCGTTTATGTGTTGCTTCATGAACTCTTCAACCAGACGCTGCCCTATCCGTTCGTCGAGACTTTGGCCTTCAAATTGATCGCGACCACGGTGGGCGGGACGTTGCTGATCTTGCTTTACGATTATAATTTCGGTGAGAAGGCGCAGCGGCGACGCCAGTTCGCCTTTCGTCGTCGCGTGGCGCGGCGCGCGCCGGGGCGTCGCTTGCGCTGATGCTCAAACGAGCGGAATAGTTCCCGCTTCGAGCCGAATGGGAGGCGGTCGATGAAGTTCTTCGAGGACGACTCGCAAAATTTGCGCGCCCGTCTGGCGGCGGTGCAAATCATCGCCCTCGTACTGCTGGCCGTGCTCGGTGGACGGCTCTACTTCCTTCAAATCGTGCGCGGCAGCTACTACGCCGAACGGGCCGAAAACCAGCGCATCAGGCTGTTGCCGATCCCGGCCCCGCGCGGCGTCATCATGGATCGTTACGGGCGCGTCATCGTTGATTCGCGCCCAATCTACAACGTCATCCTCTCGCGCGAGGACGTGCAGGGCAAGGATCTGTCGGCGCTCATCGAACCGCTCTCGCGCGGACTGAAGATCGACGCCGACATCCTGCGCGAACGATTCGAACAAATGCGCACCATGCCCGCTTTCGAGTCCGTGCGCATCAAGGAGAACGCCACGCCCGCCGACATCGCTTGGGTCGAAGCCCACAAGCTGGAGTTCCCCGAGCTGCGCGTCGAGCAGCAACCGCAGCGTCAGTATCCACCCAACGGGCTGCTTGCGCACGTCGTCGGGTACGTCGGCGAAATCAGCCCGAAGCAGCTCGAAGATCCTAAGTACAAGGAGAAAGGCTATAAACCGGGCGACATCATCGGCCAAGAGGGCGTCGAGGCCATTTACGACGAGTACTTGCGCGGGCGCGATGGCTACCGTCGCGTCGTCGTCGATAGTCGCGGCCACATACGAGCCGTGCTCGAAGAGGTTCCGCCGCAGCCCGGTCAAGACATGGTGCTCACCATTGATCTCGACCTGCAACGTAAGGCCGAAGAACAACTGGCGCAGATGCCGAGCAAACGCGGCGTGATCATCGCCATGGATCCGAACAGCGGCGAGATCCTCGCGATGGCTTCATACCCAACTTTCGATCCGAACCTCTTCTCGCAACGCATCACGACGCGCGAGGGGCGCGCCGAATACGCTGCCCTGCTGCGCGATCCGCAGCATCCGCTCTATAATCGTGCCATCCGCGGACGCTATCCGCCCGGTTCAACGTGGAAGATTCCGATGGCCGTCGCTGGTCTCGAACAGGGCGCGATCACGGTCGAACATTCGCGCTTGCTCTGCGGCGGCGGCATCCAGATCGGCAACAAGTTCACGCGCTGCATGGGCAACCATGGGACGCCAGACCTGCGCACGGCGATCATGAAATCGTGCGACGGCTATTTCTACCGCCTCGGCTTGAAGATGGGCATCGAGGGGATCATGCGCATGGTCGACGAGTTCGAGATCAACAAACGCACGGGCGTCGATCTGCCGCACGAACTCCGGAGCTGGACGCCGTCGCCGGAATTCAAGGCGCGTTTCAACCCGCGCGACCCACAGTGGAAAGAGATCGATACGGTCTACGCTTCGTTCGGCCAGGTTTACGAGTTCGTTACGCCGCTAGCGTTGCTGCGCGCGATCGCCGCAATCGGTGTCGGCGGCAAACTCTACACACCGCATCTGCTCAAAGAGTTCAAGCCGGTGCGCGAGATGGGGCCGTTTCCGGCGCGCCCCGCTAAGACTTTTGACCATCCGGAGCCGAAGATCGTGCCCATTCGCCCGGAACACCATAAGTTGGTCGTTGACGGCATGTGGGCTGTGGTCAACGATGCGGGCACGGCGGCGCGCATACGCATGGCCGGCTTTGACATCGCGGGCAAGACCGGCACGGCACAAGTCGTCAGCCTAGGCAAAGACGTGGGCAAGAACAAAGACCACTCGTGGTTCGTCTCTTACGCTCCAGCTTACAAGCCGGAGGTCGCCGTGCTCGCGCTGATCGAAAACGTCGGTTTCGGGGCGAGCTATGCCGCGCCCGCTGTGCGCGCTGTTTACGATGTCTATTACGAAAAAACGCGAGGCGAACCGCCGCCGCAACAAGTGGCGTTGAAGAGGTAAAGATCGAAAGGCGGCGAACCATGCCGGATCCTTCGCAACGGAACGAGTGATGGCGACCATCTTCGAAAAGAGGCGTTTGCGCGATTTCGATTGGTTTCTCGCCTCGTTGGCGACGCTGATCGTGCTGTTCGGCACGTGGCAGATCTACAACGCGCAACCGACGGCCAACTTCTGGCAAAAGCAACTGATCGGTCTCGGCATCTCGCTGGCGACCATGTTCGTCGTCGCTTTCACAGATTACCGCAAGGTGGTCCAATACGCGCCGGTCTTTTACGCCATCGGCATTCTCCTGCTGATCATCGTCCTTATTCCGGGCATCGGCTTGAAGATCAATGGGCAGCGTTGCTGGATCGGCGTGCCCGGCATAGGGCAGTTTCAACCCTCGGAGTTCGCTAAAATCCCGACCATCCTGATGCTCGCGCACTACTTCAGCAAGCATCAACGAGGCGCACTGCGCTGGAAAGAGATCATGGTCGGCATCGCCATTCTCGCGCTGCCGGTCGCTTTGATCTTGCTCGAGCCGGATGCTGGCTCAGCCCTTACCTATTTTCCGTTGCTCGCCGTCGTCCTTTTCCTCTCCTCGATTCGGATGTGGTTGGTGATTGCGGCGTTGGTGCTCGGACTGGCAAGCGTGCCGACCGCTTACACCGTCGGCGTCAAAACCGGTTTCATCAAAAACTACCAGCAAGAGCGCATCAAGGTCATCCTCGACCCCGAAAGCGCTGACCGGCGCGGTTACGGCTACCACACGTGGCAATCTATCCTCACGGTCGGGCGCGGACGGCTCTTCGGCACACTGGGCGAGACGGAATACTCGCAGAGCCGTTTGAAGTTCCTGCCCGAACCGCATACGGACTTCATCTTCGCCGTGACGGCGGAGACGACCGGCTTTGTCGGCTCCATGGCGTTGCTCATCGCTTATGCTCTCTTCTTATCGCGACTGTTCTTCAACGCCCGACGCGCGCCCGATCGCGCGGGAATGCTCGTCATCGCCGCGCTTGCCAGCGGAATAGTCTTTCAGATTTTCATCAATGTCGGGATGGTGCTCGGCCTGCTGCCAGTGATCGGTGTCCCGCTGCCGTTGATGAGCGCAGGCGTCTCATCGGTGCTGGCCACCTTCATGGGTATCGGCTTTGCCATCAGCGTCCGCATGCGAAGGTTCGTCAACTGAACCGTCGGCGGTGTGCCGAACAAAATCGGCGCTCGGTTACATGCAACATTAAACCGCTCCATCGTCGCCAACAGCGCAGCAGCTTGTTCAGGCGTCGGTTGCAACTTCGCCATCAAGGTGAGATTCATGTGTTTATGGTGTAGATTAATTCCGACCGTATGGTGAAGGGGGGCGCGTCGGCGTTCCTGCCCGGCCCTCGTGGGTGGGGCATCCGCGCCGTCCTAAATTGATGAAAGGGATTTTGGCTCCCTCGCGCGCGAGCGAGTTCGCAATGCTTTCACTTTCGACATATCGAATCGGCATCTCGCTGAAGATACGGCGCGTGCTTCTGTCTCTGCCGCTCTTCGCGGCGCTCCAATTAGGCTTTGCGCCCGCCGTGTGGGCTCAATCAGGCGATGCCGCCACTCCAACTCCGATCCGGAACAACGAAATCAACAGCAGCATCGCGCCACGCGAGCCAGGCGATGCGCGTTTGACGCGACATTTCTATCTCTTGCGTGGCACGCCCGGCGAACTGGAGGTCACGGTCGAGTCCAGTGGGCTTGAGGGCGATGTGGATCTTTACATCGCCGATGGGCTTCGCCCGCTCGTCAAAATTCCGCTTTACGTCGCCAGCGAAGCGACGCGCATCTCGAAGACGGTTTTCCTGCGACGCGAAGAGAGGTTGATTCTGCGCGTCGAGGCGCGCGCCACGGGCGATGTGGCTGGCACTTACCGCATACGCTTCAGCGGAGCGTTCGCGCCCGAACTAAATGCGCCAGAGATGGTCGAATCGCCGCTGCTGGTCGCTCCTCCACCAGTTGGGGAGTTGCGCACGGCAACGGGCGGACGCATTGCAGGCGCGCCCGCAGAGCGCAGCGCCGAGAGAACGACCGAAGAGGAGGCGAAGACCGTCACGAAAGAGGCGGCAGAAGAAGCGAAACGCGAAGCAACCGTTGCGACGAGCGACGACAAGACGCCTCGAGCCGCCGCACGCAACGTTGAAGCCCCTTCCGCGACGCGAGCAGAGGAGGTCACACGCGAGACCGAGCCTCGTCCCGCGCCACGTCGCAGAGCTTCGCGCCGGACGCCGCGTGTGCGCCCAGCGCCAGCGCCGCCGCCTTTGGCAAGCGGACGTCTCGTGCTCGAATTACGCGACGGCACGCGCATCGAACGCGAAATGCGCGCTGTCCGACGCTTCACGGTGGACCGGAATCAAGTCGTCATCGTCGGCGACGATGGACGCATCGAACGTCTGTCGCTTGCTGACGTCGTGCGCATCGCGATTGAACAATGACCGCCCGATAAGAGACCTTGCGACATCGTCCGCATGTCTTGCTGACATCGTGCGCATCGCGGCGATGATGACCTCCGTAAGCACAAAACCGCGGTGAACGACGGCTGCAAGTGACTTGCAACGAACGGCAGAAAACCAAAAGCTGAGCGGGAAGCTTTCGCGAACCTTTTTGCAGTGCGCCTCAAGGGTCGAATTCGCCGCGAGCTCTTTGGAACGACATGAAGAGTTCGTGCGTGTAGAGACGTTGGTGGTGTATAATCGCCGACGCGGTCTCGCCCACGACGATCGCCGATGAGCCAAGGTCGAGCCGTTCTATGGGTGCCCTCTCTTCCATCGAGGATCTATTCGTTGCCGTCTCGCAATCGTTCGATGCGGTGACGGACCATCGGCTGCTCGAAGCGACGCGCGCGGGCGATGAAGCAGCGTTCGCTGAGCTGGTCCGGCGCTACCGTCATCCGATCACCAACTACGTCTATCGGCTGACCAATGATTACGATCTGGCGGTGGACATCGCGCAGGAGACCTTCTTGCGCGTCTATGGAGCGTTGGCTCGTTACCACACGGACTACGCCTTTTCAACCTACATCTACCGCATCGCAACCAACCTCGCGATCAGCGAGCTGCGCCGCCGCAAGCGGCGCAAGCTGGTCTCGCTGACGGCCATCTTTCGATCGCACAAAGGGGACGAAGAGAGCGAGATCGATCCGGCGGATTCTGGTCCGCTGCCTGACGCGACCTTGATCGCCGCCGAAAGACAGCGCGCCGTAGCACGCGCCATCGCGACGTTGCCCGAAAAGTATCGCGTCCCACTCATCCTACGCGATCTCGAAGAGCGCGGTTACGAAGAGATCGCAACGATCTTGCGCGTCAGCGAAGGGACGGTGAAATCGCGCATCAGTCGCGCTCGCGCTCTTTTGCGCGACAAGCTGCGCGCGCATTTGTGAGTTCTGCCATGACGGAGTGTCGAAGATGTAGGGAAGCGATCGAGGCGACGCTGCCTAAGCGCGCGCCCGATGAGCGCGTGCGCGCACATCTTTCCGGCTGCGCGGCCTGTCGCGCCTTCTACGCCGAGCGCCTCGCCTTGGTCGAGCTACTTCGCAAGCTGCCGCGCGTCGAAGCGCCGGAAGACTTCGAACAGGGGCTGCAAACCGCCCTTGTCACACGCTCACGCATGCGCCCGCTGCGCCTTTTGGATCCAGCAACGGTGCTCGCCTCGTTGGCGGCGCTATCCGTCACCATCGCACTTTTACTAAACGTTCGTTGGTCGCCGCGCGAAAAGATCCTCTCAACGCACCACGATGAAAAGGCGGTGCCGCTCTTTTTCCAAGATCGGATCGCACTGATCGAACCAACCGAAACGAAGACCGTCAAGCACAAGCGGCGAACCGTTCGGGCGAGGGCGATGCTGAATAGACCAGAGATCGTCGCCAAAGATTTCGCCGTCAAGATCGCTCCGGTAATCGAAACCGAAGATGACCCGCTCGTGGCCCGCGTCGTAGAGGCCAGACTCTTGAACGAAGCGGGCGAAGTTCAAACGATGCGGATTGAACCTGTTTCTTTCGGCGACGAAACGGCGCTCAAGATCATCCCGGCTGACCCACACACGAAGCAACAATGAACGCAGCGCCAACCGGGCCAGAAACACCCATGACACAGCTCAACAAAAAAGCCGGGCGGACGCTCTTTGCTCTTCACTCTCGCGCAGTCCATTTCCGATGGGCAACTGGATGTTTGCTATCCGTCTTCATTCTCGTTGCGCCCGACGCAGGACGGGCGCAACAAGCCGCTTCCGTCGCGCGCCGAGAACGGGACGCAATGGGACGAACGGCTCAGATTCCGCCGCAAGTGCTCGCCGTGATCCATCGACTCTATGGGCTGCGTCTCGCCTGGTGGATGGCGAAACAGAGCGGCGCCCCTGTGCTTCTGCTCTCAAAAGAACTTCCATCGCACGCTAACATCGTTGCCGGACGTGTGCTCGATGATGGGCAGACGGTGATCGCCCGATTGCCAAACGCGCGTGCCGAGCAGCTTGCACTTCCACCGCTCAGCGGCGGTTCAGCGATGCGAGCTTCGGATTTTCTCGTGGTGCACCCCGATGGCACGGCGTTTCACGCCACGCTCGTCGGCGTGGATGATGAGACCGGACTGTCGCTTCTAAGGACGAACGAGCCTGTCTTCACCGTCCCGCAGACGCGGCGCCAGACCCGCTTCGCCACGCGAGCGCCGTCGCTGCCCCCAAAAGGCGGCTCACCAGATCACCTCAGCGCCGCCCGTCGCACGCTCGATCTCGAAAACAAGGCGATGCAAAAAGCAACTGCGGAGCAAGAGGCGAATCTTCAACCCGCTCCTTCCACGCAACTCATCTTCACGGCAGATTCCCCCTCGCAATCCACGAAAAATGGCCGGGACGAGAGATCGGCGCCTTTGCGTCGGCTCGCGGAGAGTCGATCCGATGACGAGAACGTCGCAGCGCTTGTCGATCTTCTCGCCCCGACGCAGGTCCAAAGCGATGCTCGACGTTTGCGCGTGTTGTTTGGTTCAGCGAAAGGGACGTTGAGCGAAGTCGAACGCCCAGGCGTTGAAGAGATCATCGTGCGCGCCGAGCATTTGCCTCCAGCTTTCGCCGGTGCCATGGCCTTGAGCGCGGATGGGCGTTGGTTGGGCATCGTCGGACAGATCGAACAAAAGCAAGCGCGGGTGATCCCGCGATGGCGAGTTGAGAAGATCGCTAGCGAACTGCTCGTCAAGCATGCCGCGCCTGACGCGAAAGTAGAAACATCTCGCGCCCATCATCGTTTGACGCGGCTCCGCAACGTGCCGCAGGAGCAAGCGACAACGGCGGCATCGAAACCCGAGGACGAAAGGCGCGCCGATGCGCTTGGGCTTCAAGGCATCGTGTTCGAACAGACGATTGCGAAGCAACTCGGTTTCGCGGAGCGAGGTCTGCTCGTTCTGGACGTCGCATCGGATAAGGCCGCCGACCGCGCCGGACTCCGCGTCGGAGATTACATCGAGACGCTCGATGGAGCGCCGTTGACGCTCCAGGACTGGACCGCAAAGGTGCTGCGCCAGATGGAAGCGGAAGTGCGCCTCGGCATCCGTCGCGGCGCAGAACGGATCGAACTCACGCTGCGCAAAAACGCGCCTCGTTGAAGGCGAGAACACCCCACTCACTTCACCCTTGAGCGAGCGCGCCCACAAAGCGCACCTCGCTGAAGGCGAGAACGCCCCTCACCTTGCCGTCTCCTCTTCGTTTTGCGTTCACATGCGCGGTTGACCATTTCTCAGCGACCGTCTTTATGCTAATTTAATCGCCGGTTTAATCGCTGGCCTCAACTTCTCGCAAGGAGCGACCGATGTTGCAGCGAGCAGTCGCAGACTACCACGACCTTCTCACCGATTCGACTTTGGCCGACGCCTCGCGCGCCATGCTCGATGCCGAACTCGAACGCGCCAGACTGATCTTCGGCGGACGGCGATTGTCGCCCTACCTGCGCCCGCACTTCGTCACGGCGAGGGATTTCGCGCGCATTTCGCGCGTATGCGAAACGGTCTGGCGCGCCATTCAAAAGGTGAAAGATGCCGCCATCGCAGACGCGAGTCTGGTCGAAGAACTTGGACTGACCGAAAAAGAACGCGAGTTGGTTCAAATCGACCCCGGCTACCGCGCCGTCTCGCCGACGGCGCGCCTCGATTCTTTTCTGACGCCGGAAGCATACAGCTTCGTCGAACTCAACGGCGAAAGTCCCGCGGGCATCGCTTACGCCGACGCCGCTTTCGAAATATTCTCGCGTCTGCCCGTCATGCAACGCTTCGCAGCGAAGTACCGCTTGCGTCCGATGTACGGGCGACGGCAACTGCTCGACGTGCTGCTCGACGCTTATCGCGAGTTCCTCGGAAACGCTCCCGCACAACCACCCCACATCGCCATCGTCGATCTGAAAGATGTGCCGACGCAGAAAGAGTTCGAGCTGTTCCGCGACTTCTTCGCGCGCGAAGGCTATCCGGCGCGTATCTGCACGCCGGAGGAACTGGAGTTTCGCAACGGCAGGTTGCGCTGCGACGATTTCGAGATCGATATCGTTTACAAAAGGCTGCTGGTCAACGAGTACCTACCCATCATTGAAAGCGCGCCGGCGTTGCTCGAAGCATATCGCGCGCGCGCCATCTGCATGGTCAACAGTTTTCGCTCGAAGTTGATTCACAAAAAGGCTCTCTTCGCCGTGCTCACGGACGAACGCCATGCGGCGCTCTTCGATCGCGAAGAGCGCGAGGCGATCCGCGCGCACGTCCCTTGGACGCGCCGCGTGCGCGATGGGTGGACCAACCGCGATGGCGAGCGGATCGAGCTGCTCGCGTTTATCGAACGCGAGCGAGAGCGGCTCGTGCTCAAACCCAACGATGACTACGGCGGGCACGGCATCTTCATCGGCTGGAACTCGACGCCTGCCGAATGGGCTGAAGCGGTCGCGCTGGCCGTCGAGAACGGCGATTATCTGGTGCAAGAGCGCGTGCCGACGGCGCGCGAAGTCTTTCCGATGCTGATCGGAGACAGCGTCGAATTCCTCGAACAGTTGGTTGATCTCGACCCGTTGTTGTTCAACGGCAAAGTCGGTTCGGCCTTCACGCGCTTGTCTTCCACGGAACTGGCCAACGTCTCGGCGGGCGGCGGCATGGTCCCAACGTTCATCATCGACGGGGAGGCTGATTGAGGGATTCAAGAATGAAGATCATGGGTGCCAACTTGCCTCAAGACGAACGGCGTCGCCACGATCGCGCGCGACTCATCATCGATCTCTACTTCGAAGGACACGAAGGCACAGGCATAGCGAACACGCGCGACATCGGCGTCGGCGGACTCTACATGAACACGCAAACCGTTCTGCCAGAAGGCACGATGCTTACGCTGCGCCTTCCTTTGGGGGAAGAACCGCTGATCATCCGCGGCAGGGTCGTCTACAGCAATCCAGGGCGCGGCGTCGGCGTTGAATTCGACGGTCTGACGGATGAACAGCGCGCGCGCCTTGAAGAGGCCATTCGCCGCGCATCGAGCCGTGATTGAAGAGGCTCACGATGTTCTTCGGCAAGACGGCGCGGCCCATTCCGCTCCCGGCGCGAAACGATCGCGTCGCCGACCGATCACCTTGCTGGCCGCAAAGCGATGCTGGCGAATCGCTTCGCCACACGATAGCCTCCGACTGGAACGCGCTCGATTGCAAGCTGCGTCGCTGCTTCGCCGGCAAGCTCGCCGGACTCTACTCGCACGGCGACGACCGCACAGCCTTCGATTCGCTCGCGCCGGACAAACGGGCAAGCCTGTTTCTTCTCGCTGCGCGACTTTGCGACCTCGATCTTTGGAGTGAAGTGCGAAAGATCGAAAACCTGTACGGCACGGGCGGCGTCGGGGCGAGCTTTTCAGCACATGCCTCACTGCTCCGACGAGCGCGCGACTGCCCGCGCTTGCGCGAAAGCCGGTGGGCCAGCAAGCGCAGCGCGATCACCGGCTTCTTCGAACGTTCGCGAGCTGAAGCGACGTTGCACCTCGTCTTCGAAGACGCCCCCCGCAATCGCTGGAGCGTGCACTTCGACCGCCTGAGCCCGGTCTTTTCGATGACCACTGCCCTCGGCCACCTTTTTGGCGAAAAACTGCTGAGAAGATGCCCGGACTGGCGAGAAATTTCTGCTGCAATCGGCTTGGATTTCTTGTAAACTTCAAGCTATCCGACCGGGACGCTAAACGCAGGGGGAGGGGGCTATGTTCGGCAAGTACACCCTTGGCATCGAAGAGGAGTTCCAAATCGTCGATCCCGCAACGCGCGAACTGCGCTCACACGTCTCCGAGATACTCGCCGAAGGGCGTATGCTCCTCGGCGAACAGATCAAACCTGAGATGATCCAATCGACGGTGGAGGTCGGCACGGGCGTCTGCCAGAACATTCAAGAGGCGCGTCGCGAGATCACGCGGCTTCGCGCGATCGTCTCTTATCTGGCGCGCAAGCAAGGTCTGGCGATCGTCGCCGCCTCGACCCACCCTTTCTCCCATTGGATCGACCAGAAGATCTACGAAGACAAACGCTACGAGCTGCTGGTCGAAGAGGTACAAGTGGTCGCGCGCTCGCTCTTGATCTTCGGTCTTCACGTGCACGTCGGCGTCGAAGACCGCGAGCGCTCCATGCACATCATGAATGCGGCGCGGTATTTTCTGCCGCACGTCCTGACGCTCTCCACCTCATCGCCCTTCTGGCTCGGCGTCAACACCGGTTTTAAATCATACCGTTCGGAGATCTTCAAGAAGTTCCCGCGCACGGACATTCCGGACCATTTCGATTCTTACGCCTCCTTCGAGCGCTACGTCGATCTATTGATCCGCACTAATTGCATCGATAATGGCAAAAAGATCTGGTGGGATATTCGTCCTCATCCGTTCTTCCCGACGCTCGAATTCCGCATCTGTGATATTCCAACGCGCATCGATGACACCATCGCCATCGCTGCGCTCTTTCAAGCCATCGTCGCCAAACTCGATAAACTGATCGAGCAGAACTTGGGCTTTCGTCTCTACCGTCGAATGCTCATCCAAGAGAACAAGTGGCGCGCCGTGCGTTACGGGCTAGACGGCAAGCTCATCGACTTCGGTAAACAGAAGGAAGTTCCGGCGCGTGACCTGATTCGCGAACTGCTTCAGTTCGTCGACGACGTGGTCGATGAACTCGGCTCGCGCAAAGAGATCGAACACATTTACACCATTCTCGACCGCGCGACTTCAGCCGAAGAGCAACTGCACGTCTACCGCGAAACGGGAGACCTGCGCGCCGTCGTCGATCGTTTGATCGAACGGACCATGGAGAACGTTCCCCTGATCACGGATGCGCAAGCGACCGGAAGAGCGACGAGCGACTGATCGCATTGAACGTCGCTACGGGCAGCGTCGCGAGGTGGCGCTTTTGCAAGGCGACGAAGCCCAATCGCGCCTCCATCGAAAGGGACGGCCTGTCAATCGTTCAAGATGAACCGCTCGATGGCCAAAGCGACGCCATCTTCGTCGTTGGAAGCGGTTGAATGAAACGGCCGCCCGCGGCTTAAGTCCGCCTCCGCATTGCTCATCACGACGCTTGTGCCGGCAAATTCCAACATTTCGAGATCGTTGAAATTGTCGCCGATGGCCATCACCTCTTCGCGCGCAACCCCGTATTCGGCGGCCACCGCGGCCAACCCCGCTCCTTTCGAGGCTTGCGGACTGATGATGTCGAGCAGGGCGAAATCCTTTTTCGTGTAGAAAGTGCGCACGATGCGTACTCGCCCGTTCAGCTCGGCAGCCAACACGCGACCGAGATCGTTCATGGTCGCACACCCGCCAGCGAAAGCGATGTGGACCGGGTCATGGTCCAGATAGTCGATGAGCGATGGCACCGCGAGGACCTCGCTCTCCGTGCCTGCTACGCGCCGCGACCATTCGATGTACCTCGCCAGTTCCCTGTTCCCTTCGCTCGCTCGCTCGTACACGAGCAGCCCTGCGCCGTGCGGATCGTCGCTGACCATCGCATCCGCGCCGCACGCGCGTCCAACGCGCAAAACAGCGTGCGCCGCTTCAAGCGGCAGCAACCGCGCGGCGACAGTCGTCGCCGTGCGCGCATGTTTCGTCAGTGCGCCGTTGTGCGCGATGATCGGGGCGTCGCCGAGATCCAGATCGAGCGCCACAGGACGCGCATCGCGGAACCTGCGCCCGGTAGCGAGCACGACGTGCACGCCCCGCCGTCGCGCCTCGTCGATGGCCCGTCTATTCACCTGAGAGATTTGGCCGTGTGATGTGAGAAGCGTTCCGTCCAGATCGAGCGCGAGCAACTTGATCGCCATTTCACCGATCAATCTAACACATCCGCTGTGCGATCCGCCAAAAAGCGCCGGAGCACCAAACAGACGGAAACCGTTCGCCAACTGAACGCGCAGCGCGCAAAACTCCGCAGGGCAACCGAATCCCAAACGGTGACTTTTGTTCGTCGAGGGTAAGACCTGCTCCGAGCGCAACGTCGAATGCAGAACGATCGCTTCAAGGATTCTGCATTAAATGCAGTCTGTCCGATCAACGCCGGGCGCAACATCAGATGCAGGATAAGCGCTCCAAGTGGCATAATCCTCCCGCGTGGTGCGATTGGCCGAGTTCAGATGCTCTCGCATCGACATGAGATATTCGAATCACACTTTCTCGGAGATAAAGGGATGAACGTCACTCATCTGGAATGCGCGGCGTGCGGATTGGAACACGAGGCACGCCGCTTGCTCAATCTCTGCGCTCGCTGCGGTAAGCCGCTCTTTGTCAAGTACGATCTGCAACGCGCCGCTCGCACGTTGACGCGCGCGTCGCTGGCGGGCAGAGGGGCTGACATGTGGCGTTACCGCGAAGTGCTGCCGATTGAAAACGACGAACACATCGTCACGCTCGGCGAAGGTTGGACGCCGCTCGTGCACGCGCGGCGGCTGGGCGAACGGCTCGGCATGCGTGAACTCTACGTCAAAGACGAGTCGCAGAATCCGACGCATAGCTTCAAGGCGCGCGGCATGTCGGCAGCTGTTTCGATGGCGCTCGCGCTCGGCGCACAAAAGCTGGCCGTCCCTTCGGCGGGCAACGCCGCTGGCGCGCTCGCGGCCTACGCTGCGCGCGCCGGTCTGCAAGCGCACATCATCGTGCCGCGCGACACGCCGCGCGCCAATATCATCGAATGCGAGCAGATGGGCGCGCACGTCCAGCTCGTCGATGGGCTGATCACCGATTGCGCTGCCGAGATCGCGCGGCGCAAAGAGCAGGAAGGGTGGTTTGAAGTTTCGACGCTCAAAGAGCCGTACCGCGTCGAGGGCAAAAAGACGATGGGCTATGAACTGGCCGAGCAATTCGCTTGGGAGCTTCCCGACGCGATCATCTATCCGACGGGCGGCGGCACCGGACTGATCGGCATGTGGAAAGCGTTCGCCGAGATGGAGATCATGGGGTTGATCAAAGACCAACGCCCGCGCATGATCGTCGTGCAAGCAGCCGGGTGCGCTCCTATTGTGCGCGCGTTCGAACGCGGCCAACGCCATGCGGAAGAGTTTGTCGGCGCAACGACGGTCGCTTCGGGCTTACGCGTGCCGCGCGCCATCGGCGATTTTCTCATTCTTGACGCCGTGCGCGCCTCCGGCGGAACGGCCGTCGCCGTGACGGATCGAGAGATGCTCGCCGCTGTGCGCGAAATCGGCGAAACCGAAGGCATGTTTGTCGCGCCGGAAGGAGCCGCCTGTCTGCCAGCACTCCGAAAACTCATCGAAAGAGGCTTGATCGACAAGCACGACAGAGTGGTTCTTTTCAACACCGGCGCAGGCGTAAAATATCTCGAATGTTTCACCGAGCCGTTCAGCGATCAGGCGAAGGTTTGATCGGCATCGGAGCGCGGCAGATCCAGAGTTTCGCCCAACCGCGCAACTCGTTAAGAGCGAAAGCGTCGCGCTGAAATCGAGCTGTGGGAAGGAGTCGCCATGAAACGAAGCGTATTTGTTCTCGCTATCCTTCTGGTCGCCGGCAACGCACGGGCGCAAGAGCTTGAGTTCGAGAGGCTCCGCGCCGAAGGGCGCACGGCGCTCTACAACCTCGATTACGAACGAGCGCGGCAACATTTCGCTGAAATGGCGCGTCGCTTCTCCGACCATCCGGCTGGACCGTATCAACTGGCCGCCACACTTTGGTTGCAAAAGCTCAACGAAGCGCGCCGACTGCAATCATCGCTCTACAACTCCGAATCCTTCTACGCCCAAAACGAGGACCGCGTCGATGAACGCACGGTACAAGAGTTTAGGCTGCTGACCGATCGGGCTGAGAAGCTCGCCAAAGCGCGCTTGAAAAAAGACCCGCGCGACGCAGATGCGCTTTACTATTTGGGCGCAACCGCTGCCCTGCGCGCGGCCTTCGCCGGTTCAGTCGAAAGACGGTTCATCCCCGCACTGCGCGAGGGCAACACCGCTGTGGACCGCCACCGCGAACTCCTGAAACTCGATCCTTCGTATCGCGACGCGGAATTGACCGTTGGACTTTACGACTACGTGGTCGGCAGTCTCCCGCTGCCAGTGAAGCTGCTGGCGAGCATCGTCGGCCATCGTGGCTCGAAACGGCGCGGCATCGAAACTTTGGAAAGAGTCGCGCGCGAAGGACGTTGGGCACAAGATGACGCGCGCGTGATTCTGATCGCGATCTACAAACGCGAGGGGCGCATCGAAGACGCGCTCAACGCCGCGCGCGAATTGACGGCGCGTTACCCGCGCAACTACCTGTTCAAACTCGAACTGGCCGATGCGCTCGCGCTGCGCGCGGTTGATTTCAAACGCGCGGGCGAAACCGAAAAAGCGACAGCGGCGGAACGCGAGGCCATCGCTAACTTCGACGCCCTGCTTCGCGAACGCCCAGCGCGCGCCCCTGACCTTGTGCGCTTCCGTTTCGGCGAAGCGCTGATGGCGCTGGGACAGCCCATGCGCGCGGCGCAGGAGTTTCTCGCCGCGGCGACTGCCTCGGGAGCCGAAGCTTCTTTGGCAACCATGGCGCGCCTTCGCGCTGCGCAGGCTCTGGATCTCGCTGGACGGCGCGCCGAAGCGATGGTCCAGTATCGCGCTGTGCTCGCACGACCCAACGTCTATGACGCACACGAACTGGCGCAGCGAGGCTTACGCGAACCGTTCAGCGAAAGGGCGGAAGAACGCCGGTGAACGATCACCGCCTTCAGCGACATTGGAGCGTGAAAGAGTAGATTCAGCGACAAGCGAAGCGCAAAAGAGCGCATTGAGCAAGCGCGAGCGGGGCCAAAACGTGGTGCGGGAGATGACTTCTGGCAAAAGAGCGAGGCGCACGATTCGCAGGAGCAACGCGCGACGCGCGCGACGGAGGATGAACGATGCACGCCCTCTTTCCGACGCCGGTTGAAGAGAATCAGCTGCCGATGAAAGCGAGATCTCAGCCGGAAACAGCGCGGCAGCGCCCGCGCCGTCTGCTTTTGTGCTTGGATGGCGTGCCATTCGAGTTGATCGCGATGGCGCGCAAGCGCGGCCTCTTCGCGCGCTTTCACCGACCAACACGGCTCCTTTCCCCCTTCCCGACCATGACCAACATCGCGCTCTCGTTGATGTTCGACGAAAGCGCTCCGCTCGGTTACGAGAGCCTCTATTTCGATCGTCGAAGCGGAGCGCTGGCTGGCGGCGCGCGCAAGTACATCGGACGCCGCACGCCGGACAAAATCCCGTCGTCGTACATGCGCTTGCTCGATTATCAAGAGCCGTTAGCCTGCGAGTTCCTCGTTTACGTTGCGCCCGATAGGGTGGTCCACGCCGATTTCGAGCGCTTCCGCCGCCGCTTTCAACAAACGGTGCCCGGCAAGGATTTCTTCGCTTTCTTGAAAGGCGTTG
The DNA here is from genome assembly GCF_040289685.1 of Pyrinomonas sp. Classification (NCBI taxonomy): domain Bacteria; kingdom Pseudomonadati; phylum Acidobacteriota; class Blastocatellia; order Blastocatellales; family Pyrinomonadaceae; genus Pyrinomonas; species Pyrinomonas sp. The sequence continues at coordinate 50,491 of NZ_PSLQ01000006.1, read as the reverse complement.
ATGGTATGCTGCACATCTGCGGCTCACAAGCGCTGCTTCGCGCCCTCGAAAAGCTAGATCAACTGCTGGAAGAGATGTGTAAACGCGAAGGCGATCGAACTGAAATCTTTCTTTTCTCCGATCACGGCATGAACCTTGTGGAGAACCGTCGGGTTCACGTCCGCACTCATCTCGAACGCCACGGCTATCGCGTTGTTTCACGCCTGCGCGCGAGACGCGACGTCTGCATCCCCGCCTTCGGATTGTGCGGATACGTAGCGATCTATTGCGACGCCAACGAGAAGGCAAAAATCGCCGCACACATGGCCGAATTGGAAGGAGTTGATTTCTCCCTCTATGCCGACGGCGATGAACTGGCGCTTGTCGGCCCGCGAGGGCGCGCACGAATTCGGGCTCGAAGATCGGACATCGGTTCGGCCTCTTACCGCTACGAGGCGGAAGAAGACGATCCGCTCGAACTTCTCGACACCGCACGCCGGATGCGTCAATGCGGGCAGCTCGGAGCAGATGGCTACGCCGAAGATGCCACGTGGTACCGTTGGACAGCGGAGCACACCTATCCAGATGCGCTCGCCAATCTCTATGGCTCGATCTTCGAGCCGCGCGTCGTCAACACGGCTGACGTGCTGGTCAGCTTGCGCGATGGCTACTACTACGGTTCGTCGCTCTTTAGCCGCATCGTCCGCCTGCTCGCAACACACGGCAACGCTTTGCTCCCGAGTTCGAGCGCCTTCTTGATGAGCACGCACCGCGAGTTTCCGCCTCACATGCGCATCGCCGGCGCACGCTGGCGCTTGCACGGCGTTTGATCCTTCCTCGTTCAAAAAGCTCGTGTTAAGTTTAGCGTTGCATGCGCGCGCTTAAACGCATCGCCATCGCCCTCTTGGTCGCCGCGCTCGCGCAAGCGCCTTTCATCTACCGGCGGCAACAGCTTGCGCGTTTGCGCGCCGAAATCGACAGGCTCGCCGCCGAAAGACATCCCGCGACAGAAACGACCTTCAAAGATTACCGCGGCGTGATTCACGTCCACTCTTGGCTCGGCGGACACAGCAGCGGCACGTTCGAGCAGATCGTGCGCGCTGCACGCGCTAACGCTCTCGATTTCATCATCATGACGGAACATCCTGCGCGTTACGTCTCCACCGCCGAGGCGACGCTCAAAGGCTTTCAAGATGGCGTGCTCTTTATCAACGGCAACGAGGTGAAAACCGCCGACGGCGATCGTTTGCTCGTCTTCCCAAGCGATGCTTCGGCAGATGATGCCGAAAAGATGAAGACTGCCGAGTTCATCGCTCGCGCGCGGAGCAAAGGAGTAACCACTGTCGTCGCTTACCCGGACGAGTCGCACGCGTGGCAAGAAACGGAGTTCGATGGGATGGAAGTTTACAACCTTTATACCGACGCGCGGCGCTGGCGGATGTCTCTTTTGGTCTTCGATGCGCTATGGTCTTGGCAAAGCTACCCCGATCTCATCTTCACGCGCCTCAACAGCAGGCCAACCGAAGTTTTGAAGAGATGGGATGAAGCGCAACGCCGTCGGGCTACCTTTGCCATTGCAGGCAACGATGCGCACGCCAACATCGGAATAGGTCTCTTCTACTCTTCCGGCAAACCGCTATTCGAGATCAAATTCGATCCCTACGAGGTCAGTTTCCGTTTGGTCCGCAATCATGTGCTCATCGAACGCGCTGAACGCTTCGATCAAACATCGCTCCTTTCGGCCATCGCGCGCGGACATTGTTACATCGCGTTCGATCTCTTCTCCGATCCGACGGGGTTTCTTTTCTCCGCCGAAAGCGACGGCAAACGGTGGATCATGGGCGACGCCCTTGCGCTCGATGAACGCCCCGTCTTGCTTCGCGCGCAAACGCCCCTACCAGCACGCATACTCCTGCTTAAAGACGGCGCCGTGATCAAAGAGATGCGCCACACAAACCTACTGGAACATCAGGCGAACGAAGCGGGTGCCTATCGCGTCGAGGTCTATCTCGAAGATATCCCGCTGATCGCTGAAAAACCCTGGATCATATCCAACCACATACGCTTGACGCACGCCCGCTAAAGCTAGCGGACAACCTCACGCCACTTCCGGCAGCCTTTTCATCGACGGATCGTTTCATCCTAATGCCACCGTACGACCTTCGCTTCAACACGCGCCGGTTTTCGCCAAAGGTTCGTTCAACAAATGGACTTAAATCGACGTGAGCCAAAGGCAGACTGAGAAGACAGCCAGCGACACGACCAAAGCAAATCAATCGAGATCGCGCGAGCAGTTCGTTCGACGAAGAAACTTCCCAAGCGATTCTCGAAGGATGTTCGCAGCCGTTCCGATGACGCGCTATAACTATTTCTTAATCTCTCTACAAGAAAAACTTAACCATCGGCACCGCGGGCGATTGTAACTTTATCACACAGCAAAGATATCGCTGCTGACCAAGGAGTGAATCCGTGATGCGCGTTCGGTTCGTATATATCCAGCAAGAGGTAAATCCGAAAAGAACGCTCGCTTCGTATATGTCTAGCGAGTCAAGAGATCGAGGTCAGCTAAGCGAGCGGCACGGCAGGCGTGTTCGGTCTTTTCGTCTGCTGAAGCGCAGTCTTTAGCGAGCGCAGGGATGCGACTTTCGGCGTTCTTCGTCATTGGGCAATCATCTTTAGTTTTACGGAGACTTGCAAAGGAGGATCCCATCGAATGCTCAACTTACGCGGTACTTTCTACCTCGCTGTGCTTGCTTCTCTTCTGCTCTCTGCGGCGGCTCAAGCCGATACGATCATCATCGGCAGCAACGCGAGCGCGAACAACTACCCTTTTCAAACCAACGGGGCTTACACGGGAACGTATCAACAGATCTACACGCGCAACAAGTTTCCGGGCGTCTGGAGCATCACACAGATCGCCTTCGCCTCGACCACGACGCCGACGAGCTTCTATCCGAGTCCGGCAGCGTATAACCTAAGCGTTTACGCGGCGACGGCACCAACCACGCCGTCGAGTCCGAGCAACAACTTCGCCAACAATCGCGGATCAGACTACACGATCGTCTATTCCGGACCGGTAACGGCAACTCTGACCGGCGCCAACAACTTCGACTTAGTTATCAACTTCGCAACCCCATTCATCTACAACTCAAGTCTCGGCGATCTTCTGATCGAGATCGTCATCAATTCGGCGACCGGAACAGGGCGCGAGTTTTTCCTCGCGGGCTTTTCGCCCGAGACGGGACGCGTCTACAACGCCTTCGGCAATCCGGCAAACGGGCAGATAGCCGAGGGGAACTTCGGCCTCTACACGCGCTTCATGGCAACTCAATTGCAAGCGCCACCTAACGCTATTCCCGAACCGGCGACCATGTTTCTTTTAGGCACTGGTGTGGCTGGTCTCGCGGCATATGCGCGCGGTCGGCGTCGCGCGCTGAAGCGATGATCGCCTCGCTTTTGCGAAAGGTTCGAAGAAGAAAGGAGGAGTCATGGAGCGTGAACTTTCCCGCAAAGGTCGCAGTGCGTTCGGCCTTTTGTTGACGTTGCTGGCAGTGATCGGTTTAGCAGCTCTCGCCGTCGGCGTGCGCTCGTCGGAAGCGGCGTCGGCACCGCCGCAAAGCGCTGGACTGATCACCGCCGAGCCGCCGGATCTCGCCAATTTTCGGCAATCGGTTGGCGGCGAAGTGCGCCCGGTGCTCGTCGAATTACATCAGACGCCGGGTGTGTTGCGTCGCCTTTCGCTCGAAAATTTGGGGCGTGCGCTGACCTTCGACGATCTCACCGGATACGCGCGCAATCTAGTTCAAGCGCAAGACCAGTTTCTCTCCTCGCTCGCCGGACGCGGCGTGCGCGCCATGCTGCGTCGCGCTGACGTGCCGCAACCCGACGGTTCAACGCGCCGCGTGGAATGGCGCTTCACTTACCTGTTCAACGGCATGGTGCTCTACGTGGCGGCTGAAGATCTGGCGCGACTTCGCTCGCTGCCAGAAGTCAAATCCATTCGCGAACTGCAACCGACGAGGTTCCTTCTCGACCGCGCGATCGATTACATATTGGGCACGCAGTTCGACCCGTTAGCACGCCGATTGGCCGTCTATGGCAACGAACAGCAATTGCAACCGCGCGGCGCGCCGGGCCATCCGGAAGCGCCTTCGACCAACCGCAACGGAGATGGCTTCGAAGGACAGAACATTAACATCGCCATCATCGATTCGGGCGTTGATTGGCGCCACCCGATGTTCGGCGGTATCGGTCAGAGCACGCCGCTGCCGCGCATCTCCGGTATGGCCGAAAGCCCAAACGACAACCGCAAGGTGATCTACTACTACGCGCTTTCATCGCCCGGCGATCCGACGGACGACTTCGGTCACGGAACGCTGGTGGCCGCGTGCGCTGCCGGTTACGCGGTGGATGGGAACACGCCGCCGCGCGCTGGCTACGGAACGGGACGCGACGGAACCGGCATCGGACCGACGCCGAGCGGAACGCAGCTTCACGGCACCGCGCCGCAAGCGCGCATCATGGCTTACAAGGTCTGTGGACCAGCGCCGCAATGCTTGGGCGACATCGAGTTGGCGATGGAAGATGCCGCTTCGCCTTACACACTGGTCGGGGCGAGCGGGGGCCCGTTGACGACTACCGCCGTGCGTAAACCCGTCGCCGACGTGATCAATCTCTCGCTCGGCGATACAGCGGGCAACCCACAAGGCTCGACGGCGATCTTCGCTAACAACGCCGCGCTGGCGGGCACCATTGTCGTCGCCTCGGCAGGCAACAGCGGCCCTGGGCCGGGCACGGTCGGCTCGCCAGCAGCAGCGACTTTGGCCATCGCTGTGGGAGCCAATCTCGATCCCGGCTCGACTTCGGGCGCAGATGTGCTTGCGCCCAATCAGATTCCGGGCGAGACGCGTGCGCCCACGGCTGGACCGCCACCCGAAACCGGGACCGCCTCCGAGCAGAACGTGCCGCAACCGAACGCGCGACAAGGCATGAAGCTCTTCCCGGTCGCAGGCGGCGGACCGCTGCCGAATGGTTCGCTCTCCGCCCACTACGTCTTCGTTGATCGGCGCAATCCAGCCAATCCGATCCCGCCATCGGTTACCAATCGCATCGCCGTAGTCAAAGGGACGGGCGCGTTTGCCGCGATCGCTAATTCGGTTGCGCCGTTTCGTCCAGCAGCGATTCTGATCGTTACTACCGTAGAGTCCGCAACCGCTGTGGTCGTCGCGGGCGGCATTCCGACTTATACGATCAATCCGAACGACGGCGAATACTTGCTCGACCTTCTTTCGTCCACCGACAACGATGCAGGCGATCCCACGCCGGGCCTCGTCTCGGAGCTGCCCCTTCGCCTCTCCGATAGCATTACGCTCGACGCCTTCGAGCCGAACATGGCGGGCTTCAGTTCACGCGGCCCCAATGATCATCCGAACGCGCGCTTCCGTACGATCAAACCGGACGTGACGGCTCCGGGCGTCGGCATCGTCGGAGCGGCCACGCCCGACGGCTTGCCCGATGAAGCGCTCGGGTTGGCAAGTCCGACCGGCTATACGCAAGCCAATGGGACTAGCTTCTCCGGTCCGATCGCTGCCGGTGCTGTAGCGCTCATCCGTCAACGCGTGCGCGAAGAACTGAGACTCGACGCGACCGACATCTCCGATCCGAAGTATCGTTCGAAACGGTTCGATGCGGTGACCATTTCGCGCGCGCTCTTGATGAACACGGCAACCAACTTGCGCAACGGACGCGGCGTCCCGCAAGGCGATGGCGCGGCTTCGGTCGCGTCCATCAACGACATGGGCGCCGGCTTGATCAACGTCGCTGGCGCGCTCGACGCGCGTGCCATCATGGTCGCGCCAACATTGCTGCTTAAAGAAGAGTATACGCCGCCAGCTAACGACCCGCCGCAATACGAAGCCAACGGCGCGCTCAAGGTGCTGCTGCCGAGCGCCAGTTTCGGAGCGGTTCCAGTGGTGGGATTGAATGGGACGCTCGTGCGCACGCAGGAAGTGATCATTCGCGACATCACGCGCGGCGGCGGGAGCGGCCCCTATGCGCTCGCTTTCCAGAACAACCGCAACGCGGACAATCCGGGATTCCAAATCTCGTTCACCGATGCGAACGGCAATCCGATCAATTCGGTCAGCGTCCCAGCAGGGGGTCAAGTCTCCTTCTTCGTGCGCGTCATCGCTGATGGGCGTCGCATCACGGTCGATCCGACGGAGTTTCAGTGGTACGTCACGGCGACGCACTCCTCCTCGGGGCGCACGTTGCGCGTTCCCTTCTACTATCGCGCGGTGCGCGCGCAAGTATCGAACCTAGCTGCGCCCGATCAAGCCCCCATTGAAGGGACGGAGCAACCGGCCACCACCGGTTGCCCCACCGACACCAACGGCAACTACCGCTTGCGTTGGAGCTACACGCCGCCCAACGGCGGACCGTTGCCCATCGGCTTCCGCATCCAAGAGGCAACGCGCAGCCAGACGCTCTTCTTCGACAACGCCGATGAACCTCTGATCGCCGGAAGCAATTCGAAGTGGAGCGGCAGCGCGCAGTGGACCACGCAGAACAATCCGAACACGGGAAGCCTCGCCTACTACATCGCCGATTTGGCGAACCAAAACGAAGCGCTCACGCTGCGCAGCCCGATCACGCTACCGACCGGCGGAGCAACGCTCACCTTCACAACGACGCAGGACTTTGAAGACGGCTTCGACAACGGCTTCGTCGAAGTGAGCACCGATGGCGGCGCGAATTGGACCACCGTCGCCATCTACGCAGATAACTTCATCGGCACGCGAACGGTCGATCTTTCAGCCTTCGCCGGACGGTCGATCCTGCTTCGCTTCCGCATGGTGAGCGATCTGCTGAACGGTCCGCCGGATGCTGCGCCTCTTGGCTGGTACATCGAAGACATACGTGTCAGCGCCGATGATTTCCGCACGCTGGCCGAGGTCGGCGCAAGCGTTAACTCCTTTGACATCACAGGACGCAACAACGGAACCTATTTCTATCGCATCGCGGGCTTGTTCGACACGCCCGAAGGGGCAGTGGTCGGACCATACAGCAACACGCGATGCGTGATCGTCAATCGCCTCGGGTTGCCCTGATCGGGCCACCGATCCGTTAAATCCTTTTCCCTCCGTCCATCAAGGGGCAAAAGCGGGTAGAGGGGACGGGCGGTATCTTCGCCGCCCGTCTTCGTTTCGGAGCAGAGCGTTTGGCTTCGGTGAAACTAAAGGCTTCGAGCCTTTGACTGTCACGAGCGGGGAGGTCAAAAATCCGAACGCTGTCGCTCAACGGTGGGCCGACACGCCGCCGAAACGCCCTCCTTTCCAATTCGATCTTCGATTCCGCTTGGTCGCCCGACGGCAAAGGCATCGTCTGTTCTCGTGGCGAAAAGACGAGCGGCATCATCACGACCGATCTTTCGCGCTCGCTTTCGATCCCATCGCGCTATCGGAAGCATCTCAGGAACGCGCTGACCTCGCGCGTTGCACACAACCGAATTTTCGCTCAATGAAATGCGCGGGCAGACAGTTCGCTTTGGGCCAAATACGTTACGGTCGCAGGAAGGATGCGCCAACGCTTGACAAAGAGCAACGGGGCAGCGAAAAGTTTGTCGGTCTTCGCCGCCCCATCGCCGCGAGATCTGTTTTTCGCCTCAGCCGTTGATGCGCAAAGAACGCAAGACGTTGCGGAAAGCCGTTTGGAAAGCGCTGTAGTCGTTATCGGGCGCGACCGTGATCAGGTAAAAGAGATCGCCGTTGTTAAGCAAGGCCGTATAAACATCGACGACCTCGGTTCGTCCGGTGATGTAAGATTGGCCCGACAAACGAGTTCGCAGCGCTTCACGCCCGCTCAAATAACCCCGCTGGTAGCCGCTTCGCTCCGTAAGATACGCGTTGCCCTGCACCAATGAAGCGATGAATTCGTCGGTTGCGCGCCTCAGATCCGAACTCGAGGCGCGGACCGTGCCGATCTGCACGCCGTGCGTGAAGACGAACTGGCCTTGCACTTGGCCGTAAGCTCCATCAGGGGCGAAGATGACGGCACCGTTTCCGCTCAGCTCGCGCCAGTTATCGGGCACGCTGACGCTGAAGAGGGTGCCTCCCGTGTAGGTTCGGTAATTACTCGACGGCGGTTCGACGCGCCCTGCGCGTGGTCTGCCGCTGTCTTGCGGATAACGCCCGCCGCCACGCTGTATCTCGGCCATCGATGGCGCGCGCCCCATCGTGATCAGATGCGCTTTGATGCGCTCGAACTCCTCAGCGTTGCGAATCGGGTTGGAGACGCGCAACATCGCCGCTTCGCGTTCGATGCGTTCGTAGCGATTGCCGGGGTTGGGGTGGCTGCTCAACCACTCCGGGCCACCGCGTCCGCTCTCACGCTCGATTGTGCGGAACATGTTGGCTAGATCGCGCGGATCGTAGCCGGCGCGCGCCATGATCTGTGCGCCCAACACGTCCGCTTGCGTTTCATACTCGCGGCTGTACTTGAGAAAGTAGAGGCCGAGTCCGGTCTGCGTTCCACCGGCGATGATATCTCCGAGACCGCCGCCAATGATCGCGCCGAGCACAGCGCCCGCAATCGCCGGAAGCTGAAACTTCGCCGATTGGGCTTTGGTCGCCTGCGCCGTTCCATGACGCAACGCGATGTGCGAGATCTCGTGCGCCATCACGCCTGCCATTTCGCCCTCGCTGCGCGCCGCTTCGATCACGCCGCGGTTGATATAAAGAGGACCACCCGGCAGCGCGAAGGCGTTGATGTCGCGCGCGTTGACGACCTTGAAATTGTAACGGAACTCCGGATGTTGAAACTCCGGCGGGATCGCAGCCACCAAACGTTGCCCGACCCGCTCGATGTAATCTTGCACCAACTCATCTCTGAGCAGCGGGAGCTGACGCTCGACCTCACGGGCGGCTTCTTGTCCGAGGCGCACATCATCGCGCGTGCTGTAACGATTGCTCGGCGCGCTGATGCGCGTTTGCGCCCCGACGGGCGCGACGACAAGCGCCACGATCAAAGTCAACGCGACGATGAAAGGCTTTTGTCGTTCGACTGCTTGCATCTTAACCCTCCCCGTATCCCCTTTTGCGCCATAATTCGAAGAGCGGCACGCCCAGCGATCCGATCGGGGGACATGCCGCTCATCCGATCCTCTTCCCCCATCAGAGAGCCGATAACGCTCGGGGGAGAGCGTTCAAGGCGCACGCACCAGCTCAAGAACGCGGCGCGTCACGACGGAAGTTTGGATGAATCCTATCGCATTCCGGTTGCAATGTCACGACCGAAGCGGTCCTCCAACGCCGGAGATGATGCAAAGCGAGTGACGTCGGTTCAGGCGCCATGAAATCTGCAAGACCGAATGAAATACCCACTCTATTTCACACAAGCGTTAAGTAGAGGAGCGCCGCTCTTGCTGGGGACGCTTCGCCCCAGTTCGCCGGTAGTAGCTTAATTGCAGATCCTCTTGCATTGACGAGGGGCTGCCATCGGCAGTGGCCGCTGCGGCAAAGCCAGCGGATGAAGCAGGAAGCAAGCCCACTGGGATGCGCCGCGCATGAGAGAGCCTGTCCATGAGCTACCGCAACACGTAATCTTCAAATAAGCCGCGACACGCATCCGTTCATGAGAGAGCATGTCCATGAGTGTCCACAACGGTTCCATGCTGAAGAGGCGGGGCTGGTCATCCAGCGCGGAAAAACAGAAGAGGAAAGCTCGGAGGAGAAAGCCTCTCCTCCGAGCAGAGCGGTGATGATCCGCACCTCATCACTTAGCGCCCACTTCAACGGCGCGCACGTCTCTTGCGCCGCGCGATGGCGACGCCGGCCAATCCGGTTCCGAGCAACAACATGGTCGCCGGTTCGGGGATTGGCTCCTGTTGCTGGACGATGATCCGGTAATCTTGCGTCCCGAGGATGTTCTGGCTCTCTTGGTTCGGACCACCCACGATCGAGAACGTGCCAGTGATCAGGTTCCCCGTAAAGCTCGGGCTGATCGTCACTTCAAACAGCAAGATGCTGCCGGTTGACTGCCCCGGATTAAGAGACCCGGGAGCGTTGCTGAAGAAGGGACTGTCGTCGACTGACGTGCCCGACGGCACACTGAAGCTTGTACCGTTCAAATAGATAATAGGCGGACCACCGTTGGAAAGAGTCCCGAAGAAACTCAGCGTTTGACCGGGCGACGCAGTTTGAATTGGGTTGTTCAGCGTGAAGGTGAACGGATCAGCCTTCACCGCGACGGGCAGCAGCAAGAACGCTGCTGCCGCCGCCAAACTCACAAACGGATTCCTTTTCATTTTCGACTTTTACCTCCTAAAGGGTTTCGTGCGGATCATGAGCGCCGTTACGGACAGCTAGGCGGAGTGACGCGCGCTCCGCCGCCGAACGTGCCGCCGCTGTACGTTCCCCCCACGCGCAAGATGTTGCCGCTGGTTCCAGCCGGGAACTGCACGGTCGCCGTCGCCGACGCGCCTGGGGCGAGGTCGCCCAAAGATTGCGGCAATGGCGTGCCCGACGTTGAGCCGAGCCGCACGTTGGTCAACACGACGTCGTTCGCCGCGCCAGTGCCCGCATTGCTCACCGTAATCGTCGCCACGATCGCGCCATTTGGGCCACAAGAAAGTTGCGACTTGGTGAGCAATCTCGGCTCGCCCATGCAAGGCGTGCAGACGTAGCTGGAAGCGGAGATCTGAATCGAATCAATAAACCAACCGGCCCCCGTCGGCGATACGCTCCGATCGAACCCAGCGCGCCAACGCAGTTGAATCGTTTGGCCGCTGGCGCTCGGCGGCAGGTTCACCGTCGTTGTGATGAAGGCGTTGTTGGTGCTGCCGGTCCAAGCTTGGCGTCCGCCGAGCGGATTGCCGAAGCTCGTGCTCAAGGCACGCACATAGCCGCCCGTGACGAAGCTTCCGCCAGCGGCGATGATGTCTTGGAAACCACCGCTGCCGATCTTGATCTCAAGCACGCCGCCGTCGAAGCCGATGGTGGAGCCGCTCTCGAATAGGTAACGGTGGCGGAATGTGAGTTGGAAGTTCGTGCTGGTTGGGATGCTAATCGGCGGCGTGACCAACTCATTGACTCCCACGGACGGGACGCTGGCGCTGTAAGCGGAGTTGGGCGCCGTATCGCTCGCAACGTTGCTGGTCACCCACAACGGCGCGGCACCAGTTTGCGACGTGGTCCAGCCGGAAGGCAGCGTCGGCGGCGTCACGCCATCGAAGTTTTCGGCAAACGCCGTATTGACGACGAGTTGGCCGAGACGTAAGGTGAAGGTCACCGTGCCCAAGTCAGACGAACCGTCCTGCAAACGGAAGGTGAGCGTGATCTGGTCACCGCAATTGCCCGCCGCCGTAAACGAGAACAAACGCGATGCGGAGGCGCCCACGGCGAGCGCGCCGTAATTTTGCGGCTCGCTCGGCGCGATCACGTTGGCCGACGGCTGCAACGTCGCCACCAAGTTGGAAGCGCTCGCCGTGCCGTCGTTGCGCAAGGTGACGTTGAGCGTCACGCGCTCGCTCGGATCGATAACGCCGTTGCCCGGCGGGCAGCTCTCGACGGTGATGTCGGCGCTTACGCCCGTGATCACTGGGGACGGTTGTTCTTGCGCGTTATAGGCGACGAGCGCGAAATCCTGATCGAGCGGATCGCTGTCGTTCGGCACGCCGTCGGAGTTGATGTTGGCCGCACGCACGCGAATGACGAAGGGGCCGCTGACGCCTGCCGGCAAGAAGACGCTCTCGACGTTGTTGCGATCATCGCGCGCTCCGCCCGTGACGGAAGAAGCGCCGTTGAAGACGTTGCCAAGATAGGTCTGCCCGCCGACGCTGACGATCAGATCGAGATCGTTGCGCCAAGCCGAGCCGCTGGTCGGCCCAGGCGCATCGGTCCACGCCAAGGTCACGCGGAAAGGCTTCGTCGGATCAACGATTCGTCCAGTGATGATCCGTTCTTGTCCAGTCGCGGTGAATTTGTCCGCAGCGCGCTGATCGCGCAAAATCCGCGGCACGCCGTCGAAAGCGCGGCCAAGGTTCATCATGCCCATGCCTTGGCTGTTGGACCAGAGCGTGTCGTTGGCTCCAACGCCGGTCATGTAGCGCGTCGAGTTCATCAGGTAAGCTTTGGTCATCGCCGGGCTAGCTGGGCCACCGAAGTTATTGATGAAGTACTGGCGGACGAGCGCCGCACCGCCAGCCACAGCCGGCGTCGAGTGGCTCGTGCCCGAAGAGGTCGTGTACCACTCTTGACCGGCGGGGAAGAAGTTGCTTCCCGGACCGCCGCAAACGCCACCAGCATCGAAGCATGAATCAGCTTGTCCGTTGACAGGCGGATTGCTCACCTGAAAGACCCCGCCCGTGATGTGCGTCCCCGGCGCGAGGATGTCCGGCTTCTTGCGTCCGTCGGCGGTCGGCCCACGACTTGAGAAAAAGATGACGTCGTTGGCGCTATCGGCTTCCGCGTCGCTGATGCTACAGCCGTCGTTGCCGCCAAACGGGTGCACGTTCTCAGCAGCGCCAACGGAAATGACGTTCTTCGCCGTGCCCGGGCTTCCAACCGTGTTAGCTCCAGGTCCAGAATTGCCCGCTGCGAAGATGATCACCATTTCCTGATTGCCCGGGGAAGGAACGGCGGAGCCGCTTTGTTGCGCATCGCGCACGAGCGAATCGTATTGCTGCGAGTCCAAGGTGTAGGTGTTGGAACGCGATCCCCAGCTATTGGTGCTAATCCGCGCTCCGTCGCGCCAAGCCCGCGCTTGAAGGTCGAAGTAGTTCGGGCGCGTAAAGCGGTCTGGGTCGAAGACCACGGAAGAACCGACTCGCACGAACGGAGCGACGCCCAACCCGTAGCGGTAGCCGCTCGAATCCACATGCGGGAAGCCATTCAACGAAGGCGGGATGTAACCGGCGACGATGTGCGCATTGATCGTGCCGTGCCCATCGCACCCTTGCAACGTGCTGCCCGTGTTCGGCGTGCCTTCCAAGCGATTGTAGACGACGCGACTCGTGCCCGGACGGACACCCAAACGATAGAGCGCGAAATGGTTTGGCGAGGTGGTCGCATTGTCAATGCCACTATCGGAGACATCGACGGCGAAGCCCGAGGCATCGAACTGCTCCTGTGTGAAGCCCCAACTGGCGAGCAGATCGTAATACCCAGGCCCGCTCGGCGCGTTGCCGTTGAGCAAGCCGGAGACGATGATGTTCTGCCGTTCATCGCGCTTCTGCGGGATGAAGTAGGGCTGAATGGAGACGACCTCGGGTTGAGCGGCGATCTCATCCAAGGCTTCCGGTCTTAGTCGGACGATGACGTTGTAGTAACCGAGCGCCTCTTCCTGACGGAAGATCTCATCCAACTTGAAACGCTCGATGACGCCCAACGTATCGGCGTTGGCCGCTTTGTCGGCGACCATCTGAATGGCGTAAAGATCGTTGGCCAGAGCCTCTTTGCCCACTTGGGCGGCACGCGCTGCTGGGTCTACCTTGTACTGTCCAAGGTAAGCGCCGTCCCATTGCAAGAAGGCGCTTTGCGTCTTCATCTCGTGGACGCGGTTCAGACTCGCCGCATCGCCATAGATGAGATAAGAGTTGTTCGGAATGTAAGTAACGACTTCGACGCCCGTCTTGAGCAGCTCGTCGTACCACTCGGGCTTGATCGGACCGGCGAACTGAACGAGATGCAGGCGTTTGCCTTCGAAGTAGGTGATCTCGTTGCTGAGCGCTTTCGTCTCCGGCGCAGCCGTGTTGACGATGCCCGCGTTCAGCAGTATGTGGTTGTAATCGTCGGCCAACTCGGCGCGCCCAGTTTGGCTGAGCGTAGTGGCCAGAGTCTCGCTCGCTTCATACAGGGCGAAGCTCCCGTAATCGGCGATCAACCGCGCTCCGCCGGCGCGCAACATGCGCCCAGCTTCTGGGTTTTCGACGCGCACTTTGCGCGTCGGCGGCGCAGCTTCGGCGTGCGCCGCCGAGTGCGGCAGCGACGACCAAATAAGCCCCGCGGCGAGACATAGCGAAACGGCTAAAGCAAAGATGCGATACCTCATCGTTATGACGCCTCCTGAAGTTCTGTTGCGAACGCAAGATGGGGGTCATACCGCCGGGACAGAGGTTGAGTCCCACCCACATCTTTCTGTTACCTCCGAATTCAATCCCCGAAAACAAAAACGAAGGTGGCGCCGGATCGAGTGAAACCGACACCACCGAACGAAAAGAATGACCCTTTGCAAAGCGGCGCAAGGCGCACCGAAGGCCCCGTCGCCGGACGCAACCACGTGCGCTCTCTCTTTGAACGCTGATCGGTTGAACGTAGCCCGCCGCTGAGATGCGCTCCCGCTTCTCGTCGCTCCCCACGGCTCGCAGCCGGAGGATTCCTGGCTAGACGAGACCGCGCGTCCGCTGGAGCGGTCTCCGATTGCTGGCGGTAGAGGTCGGTCTCTCCCCAGGCATTGGGTTCGGGCGTGCCCTTCCCTATCTTAAAGGCAAATTGACGCGAAACCACTGCTAGCTCACCGCTTTTCGAACCGAACTCGAAAGCGCCCTGCCCGGTAAGCCCTCGCTCCTTCGGATGTTTTATGAGCTCCGCCGCACGATAAGGAGAAGCTACACTCGTTAAAATGGCCTTCGAGCCGAGATGTGATCCCTCCGAAGTTTTGAAGAGATCGCTTTTGGTCTTGAAGAGCTCTCTTGCTCGACGCACGGAACTTTCATGCCCCTTGAAGGGGAAGTTCCGTTTGTGTCTTTATCGAGCGGGTATGCGAACTGAACGGCTCAATTGCCGCCTTCACTGATAACGGCTTGCCGAAAGCTTTCGCGAGGAACTTGGCTAACCGCTCACTTCAATCTCGGATGTTGCCTGTTTCCTACTTCCTATGAAGAAGCAACATCAAACTCAATCGCAAGAGGGATATAAATCTACTGGCAGCTCCTCGCTTGCGCGAAAAGATCCGCATCGCGATCGAGCGACGAGATCGCGCATACCGCCCTCTGTATTTTTCAGAGCGTCTGGCTTTATACGGCGGCGCTGCCGCAGTTGTCAAGACAAAAATTCTTATCGCTTCCATTTATAAATCTTATAAGTTCTATTGAGGCAGCGACCGCCATCGATGGCCTTTCGTTCAATGCGACCGACCTAGCGAGTTGTCATCAGCACATCGGCGCCGTTAGAATCGAAACCTATGAGCGGGAGTGTGAGCGTATGAGAAGGCTCGGATCGTTTGTGGCGTTTGTGATGCTGCCAGCGCTCTACATCCAAGACGGAGCTTGCGGCGCGCGCCCCAAGGATGCTACGCGCCGCGCGCCATCTTCCACCGAAACGAAGCGATCCACCACCGGAGAAGAAGCTCGCATGCAAAGGCGAACCGTGGCGACCGGGCTTTGGGGAGGCCGAGGCATCGGCCTACAAGTTGATGAGCGTGGGGCGCAGGTCGAATACGACTGTGCGCACGGTGAAATCACAGGACCGTTGGCGTTGAACGATCGCGGCGAATTCGAAGCCAGCGGCAAACACGTGCGCGAGACGCCCGGCCCGACGCGCGTCGGCGTCAAAGATGAACACCCGGCGCGCTACACGGGGCGCGTCCAAGGCGAACGCATGACCTTAACCGTGACGCTCACCGACACGCAAGAGCAGATCGGGACCTTCGCGCTCGAACGCGGACGCGCGCCCACATTGGTCAAATGTCAATAGGACCTCGTATAAGTCAATCAATCCGTTCAGCGACTTCAAACCGCGTGAAGTGTTAACTTCCAAACTTCACCGTCGGACCGATTGCGGATTGCATTGCGCGCAGATCAATTTAAGGGATGAGCGAAAGGACAGAGACTGCCGCATCCACGAGCCCCTTCGCCGACCAGCGCACATAGGGCCATGATGATGGCTCGCATCTTGTTAGCGATCCCGCATCCAAGGGCATCTTCGCTGGTCAGCGAAGCGGCCCGTTCGCTCCTGCTTCTCCGTTCAACCGACATCGTAAGCTGGTGCGGCGGGACGCAAACGCCCTTCCGCCGAAGGATGAACGTAGAGCACTCGTCCGGCGACGATGGTCGCAACCGCAGCGCCCTGAAAGGTCCAACCATCGAAAGGCGTGTTGCGGCTCTTCGAACGAGAGCGGCGCGCCTCGAAGGTCCAACGGAGCGTTGGATCGAGCACCGTTACATCGCCCCACGCCCCTGCGCGTAGCGTGCCGCGCCCTTCGAGACCGAAGATGCGCGCCGGGTTGGTCGCGCAAAGGTCGACCAATCGTTCCAGACTGATGTCGCCGCGATGGACGAGACGATCGAAAGCCAGCCCGATTGCCGTCTCCAGCCCCGTGATGCCGAACGGCGCGCGATCGAACTCCAAAGCTTTTTCATCCGCGTGGTGCGGCGCGTGATCGGTGGCGATGGCATCCACGGTCCCGTCGCGCAGCCCTTCGAGGACCGCCTCCAGATGGTCGCGGCTGCGAAGCGGCGGATTCATCTTGGTGTTCGTGTCGTAGCCATCTACGGCCTCATCCGTCAACGTGAAGTGATGCGGCGTCACTTCGCACGTCACCGTCGCTCCGCGTTCCTTGGCGCGGCGCACGGCTTCGATGGCGCCGCGCGTGGAGACATGCGCGATGTGCACGCGCGCGCCCGTGAGTTCAGCCAAGGCGCAATCGCGCCACGCATCCAACTCTTCAGCCAGCGCTGGGATGCCGCGCAACCCCAAGCGCAAAGACCAAACTCCTTCGTGCATCACACCGCCAGCAGCCAGCGATCGGTCTTCGCAGTGGTCCACTACCGGCAAGTCGAACCCGCGCGCATACTCCATCGCACGACGCATCATGCCCGCCGAAGGGACAGGGCGTCCATCATCGGAGACGGCGACGATGCCCGCCTCGCGCATCTCGCCCATCTCGGCCAACTCTTCGCCGCGCGATCCTTTGGTGATCGCACCGATTGGGAAGACATTGGCCAAACCGGCGCGCGCCGCCTGTTCGACGATGAAGCGTGTGACGGCGGCGTTATCGTTGATCGGATCGGTGTTGGGCATGGCGCAGATGCTGGTCCAGCCACCGGCTACCGCGGCAGCCGCGCCCGTGGCGATCGTCTCTTTGTACTCTTGCCCCGGCTCGCGCAGGTGAACGTGAAGGTCGATGAAGCCAGGCGCAACGATCAATCCCGTAGCATCGAACAAGATCGCGTCTTCTGGCACCGGATCGGAATGGCTCATCGTGCCGACGACGCGCCCGTCTTCGATCAATAGGCTCTTTCCAGCGTTGATCCCTTGCGTCGGATCGATCAAGTAACCGTTGGCGATCAGCAGTTTCATCTTGAAGTCGTTGAAACGATCTGGTCTCGGATCCCTCGATAAACCTCTCACCCTTTCAAGCTTCGCGCGTCGAGCGCACAACCGCCAACTCGCGCGCAACGCTCCGGCGCGAAGCTTCGCGCGCCGCATCGGCCGCTTTTTACGCGCGCCGTTCGTCGGCCACAGCCGAGACGGGCGGACGCGCCGTTTCGTCGCCGTGGGATGAGACGCCGCCACCGAGCAAAAGGTAGAGCACGGCCATACGCACGGCGAGTCCGTTGGCTACTTGGTCCAGTATGAGCGACCGCGACCCGTCGGCGACCTCCGAAGCGATCTCGATGCCGCGATTGATCGGACCCGGATGCATCACGATCGAATCGGGCGCCGTGCGTTCCAATCTCTTCAGGTTGAGGCCGTAGTGGACCGCGTACTCGCGCAAAGACGGGAAGAAGGCCGCATCTTGACGCTCGCGCTGGATGCGCAAGACGATGATGACGTCGGCTCCCTCGAGCGCGCGTTCGACGTTTCGCTCCAACCGCAGTCCGCCTTCGGTCAGTGCGCCGAAAGCCTCTGGGACGAGCGGCCCTGGTCCGGTCAAACGGACTTCAGCGCCGAGTTTGGTCAGCAGGTAGGCGTTCGAGCGCGCGACGCGCGAGTGGAGGATGTCGCCGATGATGGCCACTTTGAGACCGGCGATCCGTCCCTTGTGCTGCCGTATGGTCAAGGCATCGAGCAGCGCCTGCGTCGGATGTTCGTTCGCGCCATCGCCCGCGTTGATCACGCCGGCACGGCAGATGCGCGCAAGCATATGGGGCGCGCCCGCCGATGGATGGCGAATGACGAGCAGGTCGGGCGCCATCGCTTCAAGATTGCGCGCCGTGTCGAGCAGCGTTTCGCCCTTGACGACACTTGAACTTGAGGCACTGATGTTGATCGTGTCGGCGGAGAGCCTTTTGGCAGCGATCTCAAACGACGTGCGCGTGCGCGTCGAAGGCTCGAAGAAAAGGTTGATCACCGTGCGCCCGCGCAGCGCCGGCACCTTTTTGATCTCGCGCTGCGAGATATCGCGGAAAGACTCGGCAACGTCGAGCAGATGCGTGATCTCATCCGCCGTCAGGTCGCGTATGCCGAGCAAATCCTTGCGCGCAAACATCGCTGATCCGTCGCTCGCTCGAACAACCGCGCGGCCCAAAAAAAGCGGCTCCGCGGAGCCGCTTCGTTCGATCCCTATCAAGTTCGCGTCCCGGGCCGCTCGACAATGGCGACCCCCTCCTCTTCGTCGAACTCGGTGAGCATCACCTTGATGATCTCGCTCTTTTTGGTCGGCACGAATTTGCCGACGAAATCGGCCTGAATTGGCAGCTCGCGATGCTCTTTGCCGCGGTCGATCAAGACGGCCAAGCGAACGCGGCGCGGGCGCCCGAAGTCGATCAATTGATCGAGCGCGGCGCGAATCGTCCGCCCTGTATAGAGCACATCATCAACCAAGACGATGTTTCGATCCACAACGCCGAGCGGCAGCTCTGTGCGGTTGACCACCGGATTCGGACCGACGGTTGAAAGATCATCGCGATAGAGCGTGATGTCCAGCGTCCCGACCGGCGGGCGCACGCCTTCGAGATCGGCGATCTTGTCGGCGATGCGCTCGGCCAATGGCACCCCGCGTCGGCGAATGCCGATCAAGTAGAGGTCTTGCACGCCTTGATTGTCTTCGACGATCTCGGAGGCGAGTCGAGCCAACGCGCGGTTGACGCGCACTTCATCCATGATGCGCGATTTTTCGATGAACTCCATCCCGGCGCCGAAGTCTAGCACAAAGCCGGAATCGAACAAAACGTTTGGCGGGGCGTAACGCGCATCGAACCGAAGCGAAACTCGGGCGCTGCGGCTCGACTTGCGGTCGGGCGCAGCCGGAGCCGAAAATGATCTTGCCGAGATGGCTCCCCGAAAGCGAGGGCGAAAAGTGAGAAGGACGCTCGCACGTCTGCTTGACGTTTACGCTCGCCACGGCGACGCCACGGCGTTTGCCGAGCGGAGCGGACTGCGCACCGTGCGCCGTTCCTATCGCTGGGTTGTGGATACCGCGCGACAGGTCGCCCGCGAACTCGAAGCGCGCGGCATCCAACGCGGCGACCGCGTCATCCTCTGGGCGGCCAACTCCGCCGAGTGGGCAGCCGCTTTCTGGGGATGCTGCCTGCGCGGCGCGGCAGTGGTCCCGCTCGATGTCGGCACCCCTGACGACTTGCGCGCGCGAGTGCTCGCCCAAACGCAAGCCAAACTGCTCTTGCACGACGCAGCGCAACGCGTAGAAGAGCGGGCCGTGACGCTTGCGATGCTGCTTCAACAAGCGGCGCGTCATCCGACCGAACCGCTTCCGCTGGACCAGAGCGATGCGGACGACATCGCAGAGATCATCTACACGTCGGGAACCACGGCCGAACCGCGTGGCGTCTGCCTGACACACCACAACATACTCGCCAACCTCGCACCGATCGAACGCGAAGCGCAGCGATATCTCAAGTGGGAACGGCCGGTCCACCCGATCCGCTTTCTCGATCTCGTCCCCTTGAGCCACGTCTTCGGTCAATTCATGGGGCTCTTCATCCCGCCGCTCATCGGCGGCGAGGTCCACTTTCAGCGCTCGCTCAATCCAGCGGAGGTGATCGCGACGGTCAAACGCGAACGAATCTCGGTGATCGTCGCCGTCCCGCGCCTGCTCGACAGCATGCGCGAACAGATCGAGCGCGAGTGGGCAGCGCGTGGGATCTTGGACAAGAAGCGGCGGTTGCTCGACCGCGCGGCGCACATGTCGGCAATTAAACGTTGGCTCGCGTTTCGCGAAGTCCATAAGCTCTTCGGTTGGAAGTTCTGGGCTTTCATCGTCGGCGGCGCGACGTTGCGTCCCGAGACGGAGAGCTTTTGGCGACGGCTCGGCTTCGTCGTCATCCAAGGTTATGGGATGACCGAAACGGCGGCGCTCATCGCGCTCAATCATCCGTTCAGAGCACGAAGCGGCACCGTAGGGCGCGCGCTGCCATCGAGCGAGATCAAACTCGCCGAAAACGGCGAAATACTCGTGCGCGGTGAGGCAGTGGCGCGCGGTTATTGGACCGGACGCTTGGAACCCGCCGTTGACGATCAAGGCTGGTTGCACACGGGCGATCTCGGCGAACTCGACGCCGAAGGGAACATCATCTTCAAAGGGCGGCGCAAAGACGTGATCGTCACCGCGGCGGGCATGAACGTCTACCCAGAGGATCTGGAAGCGGCGCTCCGTCGTCAACCCGAAGTGCGCGATGCGTGCGTCGTTCGTCTCGAAGAGGATGGGCGCGAAGAGCCTCTGGCAGTTCTGCTGCTCGCCGACACCACCGCCGACGCGACGCGCGCGGCAGCACGCGCCGTCGAACAGGCCAACGGGATGCTCGCTCCGCATCAACGCATACGCCGCTGGGCCATCTGGCCGGAGCCGGATTTCCCGCGCACGCCGACGCAGAAGATCAAGCGCCACGAAGTGCGCGCCCGCCTCGGCACGTCAGAGCGCGCCGCGCACGGATTGGGCGACCTCGTCGCGCAACTTGCAGACGCGACGGGAAACAAGCGCGTGCCGCCGGAAGCGAAACTGGCGACCGATCTTGGGCTTGACTCCTTCGGACGGGTCGAACTTTTGAGCCTGCTCGAAGATAGATTCCAAGTTTCGCTTGACGAACAGATGATCACGGACGAGACGACGGTCGCTGATCTCGAACGGATGATCCAGCGCGATCGCGTCGGCGTCGCCTCGCCACGCTATCCGTACGCCGATTGGCCGCGACGATTCCCGTTCACATGGATCCGCGTGGCTTTCTTCTACGCGCTCGTCTGGCCGCTCGTCCGCTTGATGGCACACCCGCAGATCACGGGGCGCGAACGCTTGCGCGAGCTTTCAGCCCCAGCGCTGTTTATCGCCAACCACGTCACCATGGTCGATCAGGCGTTGATCTTGGTCGCCCTTCCGCCACGCTTTCGCCACCGGTTGGCCATCGCCATGGACGGCGAACTGCTTCGCGCGTGGCGCTGGCCCGACCCTTCGCTCCCGCTCCTTACGCGCTTGCGACTCATCGCGCAGTACGCGCTAGTCGTCGCGCTCTTCAACGTCTTTCCGCTGCCGCAGCGAAGCGGTTTTCGTCGCAGCTTCTCGGTCGCTGGCGAGCTGATCGATCGCGGCTGGAGCCTGCTCGTCTTTCCCGAAGGACGGCGCACCGAAACCGGAAAGATGGAACCTTTCCGCAAAGGCGTCGGCCTGCTCGCTACGCAACTCTGTGTCCCAGTCGTCCCAATCAAACTCGAAGGTCTCTTCGAACTGAAAGAACAA
The DNA here is from genome assembly GCF_040289685.1 of Pyrinomonas sp. Lineage (NCBI taxonomy): Bacteria > Pseudomonadati > Acidobacteriota > Blastocatellia > Blastocatellales > Pyrinomonadaceae > Pyrinomonas > Pyrinomonas sp. The sequence continues at coordinate 28,888 of NZ_PSLQ01000006.1, read as the reverse complement.
AGGCGCCGCACCGCCCCACACGGGCACGTTCGCCTCTGCATCGGCGGGCCGCAAAGATTCTCCGCTGACCAAGACCCAGCAGCGGTCACACGCGAGCTGGAAACGAGCGTCGCACGCTTGCGCTGACCCCAAGCGGACTCGTTCTCGTAAACCGCAGTGAAGAGCGCCCCGCACTGACGGTCAAGGAGGGCGCGAAACCGGCTTGACACTGGCGTCGTTATGATTTACATTACTTCCGTTATATTGAACACAGATCGGGCGGGGCCGAGGCGATGACCGTTTCGCGTACGAGCGACAGAAGCCGCGTCGAGCCGACATGGGAACTGGTCCACAAGCGCAATTCGATCGAGCGTTTGAAGCATGAGAAGTTCCCGCTCGACATCATCGAGGAGCTGCCGGCGCTGATCGCGCGCGGCTACGGAGCGATCCCCGAAGAGGACATCGTGCGGCTCAACTGGTGGGGGTTGACGCACGATAAACCGAAGGTCGGGACCTTCATGGTGCGCGTCAAGGTGCCCGGCGGACGCCTCGAGCCCGAACAATTGATCGCGCTCGGGCGTTTGTCGCAGCGCTACGGGAAGAACTACGGAGAATTGACCACGCGCCAAGGGATACAGTTCCACTGGGTGCGGCTCGAGGAGCTGCCGCGCGTGCTCGAAGAGATCACGGCGACCGGGCTAACCACCGTCGGCGGCGAGGGTGACACCGTGCGCAACGTGACGAGCTGTCCGGTCGCCGGAGTGGATCGGGCGGAAATATTCGACGTGCGCCCGGTGATCGACGAGGTGGCCCGTTTCTTCTACGGCAACCGCGACTACTCGAATCTGCCGCGCAAACACAAGTACACGATCAGCGCCTGTCCGGCCCAATGCAACGCGCCCGAGATCCACGACGTCGCGCTGATCGGCACGCTCCGCGGCGGGCAGCCGGCGTTCGCCGTGCGCGTCGGCGGTGGACTCTCCTCGACGCCGCGTCTGGCGCGCGATCTCGGCGTTCTCATCCATCCGGAAGAAGCCGTCGAAGTGCTGCGCGCCATCACCGATGTATGGCAGCACAACTTGCGCTACCGCGTCAGCCGCGCCAAAGCGCGCATCAAGTTTTTGGTTGATGACTATGGGCCGGAAGGCGTGCGCGCCATGGTCGAAGAGCGGCTCGGACGCAAACTGTGCGACGGGCGCGCGCCTTTGCCGACGGCCGATTCGGACCACATGGGCGTGCATGCTGAAAAGCGCGAAGGTTTCTTCTACATGGGCGTGCCGGTTCCGATGGGTTGGGTGAGCGGCGACCAACTGATCGCCCTCGGCGAAGCGGTGGGCGCGCTCGGCGGAGATGTGCGCTTTACGCGCTTGCAGAACTTGATCATCACGGGGATACCCGAGAGCCGATTGGATTGGTTGAGCGCGCGCTTGGCAGAGATTGGTCTTTCGCCGCACATCAATCCGATCTACGGGCGTTCCATCGCTTGCACCGACCATCGCTTCTGCAACTACTCGGTGGCCGAGACCAAAGGCAAGCTCCGCGAGATACTGGCCGAACTGGAGCGCCGTTTCGGCACAGAGGTTCAAACGCTGCGCATCTTCATGGATGGATGTCCGCACGCTTGCGCGCACCATTGGGTCGGCGATATAGGGCTGCAAGGAACAACGACCACGCACCCTATCAAGGGCGTGCGCGTGGAAGCCTATGACGTGTGTTTGCGCGGCGGGCTCGGAACCAAAACGGCCATCGGCAAACCGCTGCTGCGCCGCGTGCCGGAAGATCAGATCGCCGAGGTCATCGGACGTTTAGTCGAAGCGTGGCTTGCAGCCAAGTCCGAAGGCGCAACGGATTTTCGCGCCTTCGTCGATGCGCGCACGGATGATCAACTGCGCGCCATCGCGTTGGCGCAAACGAGCGCGACGCAGGAGGAGCGGCCCGCGCGTCCAGTCGTTTGCGTTCCGGGCATGTTCCTCGAACTAACTGGCGGCGCCGATCGAATCGAAGTCGAAGCGCGCACGGTGGGCGAAGCTCTCGTTCAACTCCGCCAGCGATCTCCGCAACTTGTGGATCAGATCATCGCGCCCGACGGAGGTCTGCTCCCATCGATCAACCTCTTCATCGGCGAAGAGGACGTGCGCGCGCTCGGCGGTTTGGACGCGCCGTTGTCTGCCGGCCAAGAGTTGATCATCCTACCGGCGCTTTCGGGCGGATAGCAGAGGAGGTGAGCAGATGAGCGAGCGTGTCATCTTCGATGACCTAGAGATCGGCGAGATCGCCATGGAGTTAGACGACCACGATCCCATCGAGGTGATCGCTTGGGCGCTACGCACCTTCGGCGACAGAGTGGCCGTAGTCACCGCGCTGCAAGCCGAAGGCATGGCTATCCTCGACATGGCCGTTTCGCTGCGCCCTGACGTGCGCGTCATCACGGTCGATACGGGTCGGCTGCCGTCGGCAACCTACGACTTCATTGACCACGTGCGCGAACGCTACGCGCAAGCCCGCTTCGAGATCATCTTTCCGGATCATCGCGAAGTGGAGCAACTCGTCCAACGACACGGCCTCAATCTCTTTCGCCGTTCGGTGCCGCTGCGCCTGCTCTGCTGCCAAGTGCGCAAAGTGCGCCCGCTAGTGCGCGCGCTCGCCGGGCTCGATGCGTGGATCACAGGCCTTAGACGTGAACAATGGGCTTCGCGCGCCAACATCCGCAAGGTCGAACTGGACCATGACCACGACGGCATCGTGAAAGTCAACCCGCTGGCCGACTGGACCAAAGAAGAAGTTTGGGCGTATCTCGAAGAGAACGACGTGCCCGTACACCCGCTCTACGCCCAAGGGTACACGAGCATCGGGTGCGACCCGTGCACGCGCCCCATCGGGCCAGGTGAAGAGGATCGCGCCGGACGTTGGTGGTGGGAACAAGGCGCACCTAAAGAGTGCGGCATTCACTGTCCGATCGAAACGGGCGGCTTCGAACACGAAGCGCATGCCATCCTCGGTCAAAGCGCAACGGAGTGAAAAGTGCCAGCCGACGAAGAACTGACGCTCGCCGAAGAGGAAGCGGCGCTGGTTGCGGCAGAGGCAACAGAGTTGACCGCTGCGCTCTCCGGCGCGCGACGAGAAGCGGCGTTGCGGCTGGCAGAAGCGGCGCGCAATGGTGAGCCGATCCCTGAAGACTTGCTCGATCTGCTCCAAGGGCTGGCCGTGCTGACGTTGCAAACAGGGCGCGCACGCAGACAGGCCGGCGCTCACGGCGAGAAGCTTTGGACGCAGATCCTCTTGCGCACCGCACGTGGGCGCGAACTCAAGAACGAGATCGCCTCAGTCAATCGTGCGCTGCAAGCTTTGGTAGGACGCCGCATTGAGGCCGTGCACGTGGAGATGCGCACGCTCGGACATTTCGCTTTGACTCTCGGTTGTCAAGGCGTGACCATCACGCTCGCCATGCGCGCCGATGGCGTGCGCGTCGAGAGCGTCAGCGCCGGTTGATTCCGCGCGGCGAACATGTGCCGTTGGACTGAAACCGCGGCGCCACGCCGTTCCGAAGACCGTTCAAAAAGGTCGCGCGCAGAGCCGCGTCACACGCTTCGTCATTTCAAGATGTCTGCGGAACGAAATCCGACGAGCTTTTATCCGGCTTTCCTCGATCTGCGCGGTCGCCGCTGCGTGGTGATCGGCAGCAGCAAGATGGCCGAGGCCAAAGCGCGCGCGTTGCTCGAAGCAGGCGCGCACGTCGCTGTGATCGGGGCCGAGCCCACAAGCGCGCTCGAAGCGTGGGCCGCCGCTGGACGCATTGAACTCGTTCGTCGCCGTTACCAGCGCGGCGACCTCCTCGGCGCGTGGCTGGCCATCTGCTGTGAAGACGGCGAAACCAATCACGCCGTTTGGCGGGAGGCCGAAGAACGGCGCGTCTTTTTGAACGCCGTGGACGACCTGCCCCACTGCAGCCTGATCGCTGGAGCCATTCACCGTCAAGGGAATCTTACGATCGCCGTCTCGACTTCAGGCAAGGCTCCGGCACTGGCCGTTCGCCTGCGCGATCGAATGGCGGCGGAGATCGGACCGGAGTATGGGGCATTCTTGGAGATCGCCGCCGAACTGCGCGAAGAGATCATGCGCCGAATTCCCGATTTTGCGCCGCGAGTCGCGCTCTGGTATAGGCTCGTTGATTCCGAGATCATCGAAATGCTGCGCCGTGAGGATCTGGAAGGCGCACGCCGACGCGCTCGAGAGATCGTCGAAGAGGCGGCCGCGCAAACTCTGCGCTCCTCGAAATAGAATTGAACAAACGCTCGCCGCCTGGCCAATTCGCTTACGTCGGCGCTTTGTTCAACCCATCAACTTCGGCGTTCGATCTTTTAGTTAACTGCGCTCGCCTCGCTCGATTCCGTCCTTCGCCGGTCGACCATGGCGATAGCCGTTTGCGGTCGCCCACAGATTCGTCCGCTCGATTCTTGTTTGGAAGACGAGAACGGATCACGGGGCAGCGCGCTCGCCTCGGCGGTTGACAAACGGGACGCAAGCGATTATCCTCGTCTTTCGAAATTGGAAATGATTTTCAATTTCATTGAAACGCGAAAACGGAGGGCGCCGATCTCCCATCAGAAGACACAAACTCGGCGCCAGGCTTTGTATAAGCGCCGCACTGCGCCGGAACGTAGTTCCGGATGGGAGAAGCGCGCCTCAAACCCAACATCGCCGCTGGAGCGCACTGCGCCGGAACGTAGTTCCGGATGGGCGGCACAGACTCGGCACCAAGCTTTGCGCTTGACGATCTTTCTCCTTCTTCAGCGCAGATCCTCCAACGGGAGGCACCTACTCAGTGCCTCCTCAGCGAGCGTTTCTGGAATCGAACTGCCCTCTATATTGAACTGCGACTCAGCGAACCTTCGCTCGGCTTCGGTCGCTTTTGTGTTCGACGAGCGAACATGGATCGCCGATGAGGATCGCTCACGCAGACGATCGCATTCGTTGACCCACCCCGCGGCTAAAGCCGGGCGATTTCTGGCTCGACGAGACCGCGTAACAGAGCTTTCCGGCAAGGAGGATTTTTCCGTAGCTTGCTTTGTGCGCGTAGAGAGACCGAGCGCCGCTTCGATTCGTCTCTTCCAGATAATCGCTGCCGAACGCATGTGCGTCCAAGGCGGGGAGGAAGAGCATGAAATCGCGCTTCTTTCCGGACGCGCATTGCTCTTCGACGCTCTCACCCATTTGCGCGGAGATGATCTTGAACGGGGCCAACCGCTCGGACCATGCACCACCACTTCAACACGCCGCTCGGTCTCTCTATGCACACAAAGCTTTGGCGACCGACCACGGGCGCGCCGTTCGAACTCTTTTCTCGCGCAGGAGTTTTCGCGCGCGACGCTCTGCCCTCCATTTCAGCGCTCAAGTTCAGCGGGATTTCTCTGCATGCGAACAGGGAGCATCATCGAAAAGCGAGATCATCCATTGCCGCTCGCTTTCGAGCGGCCTTACAGACGGAGGTTGGATCATGCACGCGCCGAGCAGTCATGCCGGTCATGCGCTCTGGGTTTGGCACTGCCCATCTTGTCGTGCTTTTCACGTGCGGGCCGGGCAGGTCATCTTGACCTTCACAGCCGAAGAGTTTGCCGCCTTCACGCGCGCGGTGATCGAATGCTATTGCCAGAACTCGGCCATCTTCGAAGACGAAGAACCGCTGGCGAGCGCCGCTGCTCATTGAAGCGACATGGTATCTGGTGAAGATTCATGACCGGTTCCGTTTTTAAACTGAAACTCGTCGCGCTGTTCGGCCTTTTCGCATTCGCCGCCTGCGCGCCCAAGGGATCGTCGATCACGGGGAACGCTGCGCGCGTTGTCTCCATCGGCGGATCGGTCACCGAAACGGTCTACGCCCTAGGAGCTGGCGATCGTTTAGTCGGCGTCGATACGTCGAGCCTCTATCCGGAGGAAGCGCGCCGCTTACCGCAAGTCGGCTACATGCGTCAGCTTTCCGCCGAAGGCGTGCTTTCGCTTCGTCCGACGCTGGTCCTTTTGACTGCGGATGCTGGACCACCAGCGGCCATCGAGCAAATTCGATCCGCCGGCGTTGCTCTCGTGATCATCCCATCGGAACATTCGGTGGAAGGAGTCAAGGCGAAGATCCGCGCCGTCGCGCGCGTTCTTGCGTTGGAAGAGCGCGGCGAAGAACTGGTCCGTTCTTTCGAACGCGATCTGGTCGAAACGCAACGCATCGTCGCCGAACAAAAGGGACGCCCGCGCGTCTTGGCCCTTATCGCGCGTGGCCCCAACGCGATGAACGTCGCTGGCACAGGCACCGCGCCTGACGAGATGATCGAACTGGCAGGCGGCATCAACGCCGTTTCAGATGTCGAAGGCTACAAGCCGCTCTCGCCTGAATCAGCCATCGCCGCCGCTCCCGACGTCATCCTCGTCCCATCGCGCGGACTTCAGAGCATGGGCGGCATCGAAGCCCTTTTGCGCACTCCCGGTTTGGCGATGACTCCGGCGGGGCGCGCTAACCGCGTCGTCGCGCTCGATGACCTGCTGCTGCTCGGCTTTGGGCCGCGCACGGGCGCCGCCGTGCGCGAACTCTGCTGGAAGATTCATCAACCTTATCCCGAAGCGGGGAAAGAACAATGATGGCTGAGCTTTCGCCATGCAAGCGACCGAAAGACTCGTCCGCACGCGGCGTAACCTTATCGTCTTGTTGACCGTTCTTTTCATCGTAGTCGCGCTCTTTTCATTGAGCGTTGGACCAGCAGCTTTCACGCCGCACGAAACGCTCGCCATCCTCGCCCGAAAACTCGGCCTCGACCTCGCCGTTGATGGACGACAAGAAGCGGTCTTCTTGGCGATCAGGTTGCCGCGCGTGCTGCTAGGAGCGCTGGTCGGCGCCGGACTGGCGACGGCGGGCGCGGTGATGCAAGGGATCTTTCGCAATCCGCTGGCCGATCCCGGATTGGTCGGCGTGTCGAGCGGTGCAGCGCTGGGAGCGGTTGCGGCGATCGTCATTGGCGGAGGAGCGGGCTTTGCCCTGCGCGCGACAGCGGCGCTGTTCTTTGTCCCGTGCGCGGCTTTTGCAGGCGGATTGATCACGACCGCTTTCGTGCTCGTCTTCGCCCGCATGGGCGCGGCGACGATGCTGCTCGCCGGCATCGCGATCAATGCGCTCAGCGGCTCGGCCATCGGTTTTCTGACCTACATCGCAACCGACGCGCAGTTGCGCGACATAGCTTTTTGGAGCCTCGGCAGCCTGAGCGGCGCGACATGGACCACGTTGCTCGCCGTCGCACCTTTCGTTTTGACGGCGTTGCTGCTCCTGCCGCGCGTGGCCGGAGCGTTGAACGCGTTGCTTCTCGGCGAAGCGGAAGCCGCGCATCTCGGCGTTGCCGTCGAAAGCGTCAAGCGTCGCGCCGTCGTCTTGGTCGCGCTTTCCGTCGGCGCAAGCGTCGCTTTTACGGGCGCCATCGGCTTCATCGGTTTGGTGACGCCGCATCTGCTCCGGCTCATTATCGGGCCGGACCACCGTTGGCTGCTGCCGGGCACAGCGCTGTTCGGCGCCTGTTTGCTGCTCGTCGCCGACGCGACAACGCGCACGCTGGTGGCGCCGGCGGAACTTCCAGTCGGCGTCGTGACGGCGCTAGTCGGCGCGCCATTCTTCTTGTGGCTGTTGGCACGCAACCGACGCCGGAGCAGTTGAAGATAGCCCTGCTTGGACCGCGCGCGAAGTTGCCGTTTGGTGATTACGATTCAGCGCGATCAACGCTTGAAGCAAGGATGCTCGAAGCACAGAAGATCTCAGTCGAAAGCGACGGCCGCGCTCTTTTGCGCGATTTTTCGCTCGTTCTGGAACCGGGCGAAATCGTCGCCGTCGTCGGCCCAAACGGCGCGGGCAAGACTACGCTGCTACGCGCGCTGAGCGGCGAGATCCGTCCTTCGAGCGGGAAGGTGTTGATCAATGGGCGCGAGGTCGCACGCTGGTCCAGAGATGAACTGGCGCGCGTGCGCGCCGTGCTGCCCCAAAGCTCCTCGCTCGACTTCCCTTTCACGGCCGGGG
>NZ_PSLQ01000006.1:0-20858 GCF_040289685.1 Pyrinomonas sp. | reverse complement strand
CTGATGGGACGCCTGCCGCACGCGCGAAGCGCCCGGCGCGATCTGAAGATCGCTCAGGCGGCGCTCGAACTCGTCGAAGCGGCGCATCTGGCCGACAGGCGCTACACGACGCTTTCGGGCGGCGAACGTCAGCGGGTGCAACTGGCCCGCGTCCTCGCCCAAATTTGGGAAGGCTCCGCGCCGCGCTATCTCTTGCTCGACGAACCGACATCGAGCCTCGATCTCGCGCACCAACAAGCGACCATGCGCATCGCCCGTCTTTTCGCCCGCCGCGGCGTCGGCGTCGTCACCGTGCTGCACGATCTGAACTTGGCGGCGCAACACGCCGATCGCATCATCGTCCTGTCTGCCGGAGAGAGGATCGCGTCTGGACCAGCTTACGAGGCGCTCACACTGGAGATCATCCGTCGCGTTTTCGGCGTTGAAGCCATCACGATCGCGCATCCCGGACTTCGCGCCCCGTTCATCGCGCCATGCGCTTGCGCCGATGAGGGCGCCAACGTTTTCGATCGGAGGTAGATGAAAAATGCTCAACCGCACTCAATCGCCGACATCTTCGCTCGAACTCAAACGCAAGTGGCAACAGTTGCGCCAGAGCAATCCGAAGCTGCGCGCGCGCGACGCAGCGCGTGCGCTCGGCGTCACCGAAGCCGAACTCGTCGCTTCTGAATGCGGCGGATCGGTGGTGCGTCTGGAGGCAGATTGGGGAACGCTGCTCGGCGAGCTAAGCGCGTTAGGGCGCGTCATGGCCTTGACGCGCAACGAAGAAGCGGTCAGCGAACGCAAGGGCCGTTACCATCCGGTGGAGATCTTTCGCGAACCGGACCGCCCGGTCATGGGGCAAGTGCTCGACGAAGGGATCGACCTGCGCCTTTTCCTCTCGCATTGGCACAGCGGCTTTGCCATCAACGACGGGTCGCGACGCAGCCTTCAATTCTTCGACCGCGACGGAACGGCGATTCACAAAATTTTTCTGACGGAAGAGAGCGACCGCGCGGCGTTTGCCGAAGTGGTCGCGCGCTATAGGAGCGAAGATCAATCGCCCGTGCAGATCGTCTCACCACCCATCGCTTCGCCGCCAGAGCGATCCGATGACGAAATAGATGTTGAAGGGTTGCGCCGCGCATGGTCGCAGATGCGCGACACGCACGAGTTCTTCCGTTTGACGCGCGATTTCGGCGTCACGCGCTTGCAAGCGCTGCGCCTCGCCGGTTCGGATTGGGCGCAACGAGTTTCAATCGGCAGCTTCCCTCGCCTCTTGCAGGAAGCGGCTCAACAGCGAACGGCGATCATGATCTTCGTCGGCAATCCCGGCGTCATCCAGATACATTCCGGTCCGATCGAAAACGTCCGCATCGTCAACCATTGGGTCAATGTGCTCGATCCAGACTTCAACCTCCATGTCCGCGGAGATCTGATCGCCTCTTGTTGGATCGTTCGCAAACCCACTGCCGATGGCATCGTGACGAGCATGGAGCTTTACAACGCGCGCGGCGAGCAGATCCTTTTGGCCTTCAGCAAACGTAAACCCGGGCGAGAAGAATCGGCCGATTGGCGCGAACTGCTGACGCGCGTCAGCCGTTGATCCTCGCCCGCGGCAAGTTGTGCGTCAACCGCTCCGATCGCCCTTCATGCGCTCGCGGGCAACGTCAAGCGGAAAACGGCTCCCTTCTCGCCGTTTCTGAAGTTGAGCGTGCCGCCATGTTCGATGGCGATTTTGCAAGCGATGGAGAGGCCGAGACCAAGCCCGCGCTCTTTGGTCGTAAAGAACGGATCGAAGATGCGCGCGCCGATCTTGGGATCGATGCCGCCGCCCTCGTCTTCGATCTCGATGGCGATCCCTTTTTCTCCGTCCGGACGCGTGCGAATCGTCAATCGCCCGCCGGTGGGCATCGCCTGCAGCGAGTTCAAGCATAGGTTCAAGAGCGCTTGGCGGATTTGCGCGGCATCGGCAAGCACCGTCGCCCGCGGCGACGCAAGCTCCTTCGTCACCTCGACGCCTTGGGTCGCCGCTTGCCGTTCGATGAGCGACGCCACCGTTTCGATCAATTCGTTCAAATCCATCCGCTCAACGGTCGGTTTTGGCGAACGCGCGAAACGCAAGAACTCTTCGACCAATCGGTCAAGGCGATCTATCTCGCGCTTGGCGATCGTCGCGAACTCCCGGCGCGGACTATCCGCCGGAATGCCATCTTCCATGATCTCGACCGCGCCTTTGATCGCGCCGAGCGGATTGCGCACTTCGTGCACGATGGCGGCGGAAAGTTCGCCGAGCGAGATCAATCTGTCGGCGCGCAGAAGCTGTTCAAAGGTCCGCCTCAATTCGGCGTAGGCGCGTTGCAGTTCGGCTGCGGTCTGTTCGGCGCGCGCGCGCGCCGTCCGACTTCGGTCGCCGAGCGCGCCCGTGACGATGCCAACCACGTTGAAGAGGACGATTTCAGCGTACTGGTTGAGGGCGTAGTCGGGATTGCTATGCTGCCAGTGGATGAGGACGTGCGGGATGTAAGCGACGCTGGCGAAGAGCGCCGCCAAAAGTCCGCCGCGCAGGCCGAACTTCACCGCCGCGGCGATGATCGGGATGTAGTAAAGGCGCTGATAGACTTGATGGAGGACGATCCGGTCGAGCGGCGTTGCCAGATGCAACGCCGTGATCGAAAGCGTCGCAACTGTCACGCCTGCGATGTAAGTCGCGGTCGAGTTTTTGATTCTCATTCAGCACAAATCTTCGGCGCTATCGAGCCTCGCTCTTCGCGAGAGCAGATGAAATAGCTCATGCTCACATCATCTTTCCGAGTCTTCTGGTGCCAGCTCGCTGGCGTCGGCCTCCTATGCGAGGGATTTTACCGCTAGCACACGAGCGGCAACAACGATGCATCACCGCAGTCTTTCACCGGTTTGCGCCGCTTCGCTCTCTGCCGATTCTTCCGCCAAGCCATATTTTTGCATGCGATAGATGAGCGCGCTGCGCGTGATCCCTAGGTAACGCGCCGCGCGCGTTTGGTTTCCACCATGCATCAGAAGAGCTTGGCGAATGATCTCGCGTTCGACCGCTTCGAGCGAAATGCCGTCGGGCGGCAATTGCACTAAGACGTTCGAAGCATTGTGCAATGGGCGTCGAATCTGCTCGGGCACGTCTTCGAGCGAAAGCACGTCGCCACGTGCCAGCACGACCATGCGTTCCACCGTGTTCTCCAGTTCGCGCACGTTGCCCGGCCAAGCATAAGCGTTGAAGGCGACGAAGACCTCTTTCTCCACGCGCAATGACGGGCGCCCGTGCCGCTCGCACGCGCGGCGCAAGAAGTGCTCGACGAGCACGGGGATGTCTTCTCGCCGCTCACGCAGCGGCGGGAGTTCAATCGGCACGACGGCGAGTCGATAGTAAAGGTCTTCGCGAAACGCGCCGTCGGCGATCATCGTCGAAAGGTCTCTGTTGGTCGCGGCGATGATTCGCACGTCTATTTTGCGCGGCGCGCTTTCGCCTAAACGAACTATTTCGTGCTCTTGCAAAGCGCGCAGCAACTTGCCCTGCACGCTGAGCGGCATAGCGCTCACTTCATCGAGAAAGAGCGTGCCGCCGGAAGCCTCTTCGAATTTGCCTTTGACATCGCGTGTGGCTCCCGTGAAGGCGCCGCGCCGATGGCCGAAAAGCTCTGATTCGACGAGCGTCTCAGGGATGGCGGCGCAATTGACGGCGATGAACGGACCGCGGCGGCGCGCGCTGGCAAAGTGGATCCCGCGCGCGATGAGTTCTTTGCCGGTGCCCGATTCGCCCGTCAGAAGCACGGTCACGTCCGACCGCGCAACGCGCTCGACCAGATCGAAGACGCGTCGCATGCGAGGCGCATCGCCGACGACGTTCTCCAACTTGAACCGTTCGTGAACGAGTCGTCGCAACCGATCCAACTCCGCAGCCATTCGCCCGTAGGCGAGCGCTTTCTCGACGGTCAAGCGGATCTGCTCGCGATTGAAAGGTTTGGTGATGAAGTCGAAGGCGCCAGCGCGCATCGCCTCCACCGCCGTTTCGACGTCGCCGTAAGCCGTAATGACGATCACCGGCACTTCGTCGCTGATAGCACGCACGCGACGCAGCAGCTCCAGACCCGATAGCCCGGGCATTCGCAGATCCGTAATCACACAATCGACCTTTTCGACGATGAGCAGATCGAGCGCGCTGGTGGCTTCCGCTGCCGTCAGCACACGATGACCGCACTCTGCAAGCTGGAATTCCAAGACTCGCCGAACGCTCTCATCGTCATCGACGACGAGCAACACCGGTGTCTTTATCGGATCAAGATCGGACATCTGCCAAACCTTTCAAGCGACGAAACGCCTGCCAAAGCGGACGCGCTGTCGAGAGGCCACAAAGATCCACTTCAGGCAGAACTTTCGCCAACCGGATCGCGCGCCTCGGTTTCCTCTCCAACGCAAAGCTCTCGCGCCGAAACGCTTCGCAAGGAGATTATCTGCGATGGAAAAAGCGCCGCGCACTTCGTCGTCAGGCCTTTGCGCTCCCTCGGCAAAGGCCGTCGGAAAAGCAGCGCGACGCTTCAGTTTATCGAAAAACTTCACCTGAACTCGATCCGCAGCCGGGGAGAACCGTCTCACCGTTCCACCGCCATCGCCACGGCATTGCCGCCGCCCAAACAGAGCGCCGCGATGCCGCGTCGCGCGCTGCGACGTCTCATCTCGTACAGAAGCGTGGTGAGCACGCGCGCGCCGGAGTTACCGATGGCATGACCGAGCGCCACCGCTCCGCCGTTGACGTTGACGCGCGCCGGGTCCAATTTCAACTCGCGCATGATGGCGACGAGTTGCACTGAAAAGGCTTCGTTGATCTCGAACAGATCGACTTCGCTCGTCGCCCAGCCGGTCTTCTGCAGCACGCGCCGAATCGCTTCCACGGGAGCCATCATGACCATCTTCGGTTCGACCCCCGAAGCGGCATAGGCGACGATTCTGGCCATCGGCTCTACGCCGAGCGCTTGTGCGCGTTCGAGCGAAGCGACGACCAAAGCCGACGCGCCGTCGTTGACACCAGGGGCATTGCCAGCCGTCACCGTTCCGCCCTCTTTGAAGGCCGGCTTCAACCTGCCGAGCGCTTCAAGCGAGGTGTCTTCGCGCACCGGCTCATCCGTATCGACGATGATGGGCGCGCCCTTCTTCTGTGGGATTTCAATGGGCAGGATCTCTTCTTTGAACTTGCCAGCTTTGATCGCGGCAATCGCCTTGCGATGCGAATTGAGCGCGTACTCGTCCTGTTCTTGCCGGCTGATCTGGTACAACTCAGCGACTACTTCGCCCGTGTTGCCCATGTGATAGTTCTCGAACGCACACCACAATCCATCATGAATCATCGCATCGACGAGCGTGCCGTGCCCCATGCGATAGCCTTCGCGCGCTTTCGGCAACAAGTAGGGCGCGTTCGACATCGATTCCATGCCGCCGGCGACGATCACTTCTGCATCTCGCAGCTTGACGCTCTGCGCGGCGAGCATGACGGCCTTCAACCCCGAACCGCAGACCTTGTTGACCGTCAGGGCAGAAACCGTATGCGGCAGCCCTCCTTTGAGCGCCGCTTGACGCGCCGGATTCTGGCCCAATCCGGCTTGGATGACGCATCCCATGATGACCTCATCGACCTCTTCGGGCTTGATGCTCGCACGCCGTACCGCTTCGCGCACGACCATCGCCCCGAGATCAGTGGCAGAGAAATCCTTGAGCGCACCCAAGAACTTTCCCGTCGGCGTGCGCACCGCGCTGATGATCACGGCTTCCGTCTTTTCCGTCATGATTTTCTACTCTCCTCGAATGAATTCCGCTGCTCCAGTGCCAAGAGGGAGTTTCGTCGCTTCACTGCTCGGCTTGAGCGTTCGTCCCGATTATAAATCCTGACCCGTGAGCGCAGGCAAGGCGCAAAGATGACGCGCGCCGAGCGAGACGTGTAAAATTCTCGCCGATGCGCGTTTGGTACAACCCTCGTTACTACGCCGACATCGGCGAAAACCACGTCTTTCCGATGCGCAAGTTCGCGCTCGTTCGCGAACGCTTGCTTTGTGAAGGGACTTTGCACGCTGACGGAATCGCCGAATCGCGTCCCATCCGCGTCGAAGAGGCGCTTCTGGTCCACACCACGGATTACATCACGCGCCTTCGCGCCGGGACGCTCACCGAACGCGAACTCAGAAGGCTCGGCCTTCCGTGGTCCAAAGCGCTCGTGCGCCGCTCGTTTTTCGCCGCCGGCGGGACGCTGGCGGCAGCCCGCTGGGCGCGCCAGCATGGTGTCGCATCGAACCTCGCAGGTGGCACGCATCACGCTTTCGCTGATCGCGGCGAAGGCTTCTGCGTGATGAACGACGTGGCCATCGCCATTCGCGTGTTGCAACGCGAAGGCGCGATCGAACGCGCCGCCATCATCGATCTGGACGTGCATCAAGGCAACGGTACGGCGACCATCTTCGCCGAAGACCCGCGCGTCTTCACTTTCTCCATGCATGGGGCGAAGAACTATCCGCTCTTCAAAGCGCGCTCGTCGCTCGACGTTGCCCTCGCCGATGGCGTGCGCGATGCCGATTACCTCGCCGCACTGCGTGACCATTTGCCGGCGGTCTTCGCGCATGAGCCAGAGATCGTCTTCTATCTCGCCGGAGCCGATCCGTATGAAGGCGACCGCCTCGGACGCCTCGCTCTTTCCATCGCCGGACTGCGCGCCAGAGACGAATTGGTGCTGGATGAATGCCGCCGCCGCGCCATTCCCGTTGTCACGGTGATGGCCGGAGGGTACGCCGCTGACCTGAACGACACGGTGGAGATCCACTGCCATACAATTCGCGCCGTGCGCGCGATCTTCGCCCCATCGCCGATTGAAAAGGGGCAAGAGACCACGGATGCGCTGCGAACGTGACTTTTTGCTATCGGAAGCGACATGGCGGAGCGAATTCAACCGCCAGCGCCGACCGACGATGTGGCTTCATGAACTTGAGGAGTCAGCGCGAGAAACGCGAAGGCGTTGCCGCAACTCACCAGATCGAAAGCGCAAGAGCAGCGCAAGACGAGACGCACGTGAGCGAGAAGGTGGCACAAACGAGCAAGCGAACGCTGCGCTATTCGCGATCCGCACGCTTCGCAAGCGCACGCAAGCGAGAAGGTGGCACCAGAAGAGTGAGCTAGTGGTCGCAGCGATGGGTTACGGAGAAAGAGGCGGCTGAATCAGTCAAGCTGGACCGGCAACCAGCAGCGATCGCGCCGGAAGGCATCGAGGCTCTCGTCGCTGAATTAGTCAAGCTGGACCGGCAGCGCCCGCTCGACGTCGTCGCGGCGTCACCTTGCGAAGAAAGGTGGCGCGAATCACAAGGAGGTGGAGGGTTAGCCCCACCCGATACCCGATGCGCGCATCGCTTGCCGCAAACCACAAGAGGTTGGGGTTTAGCCCCTAGGGGTTGTGGTCGCTGAACGCCGCTGCTTTCGCAGCTCAACTCGGCAACGACGCGTGTTACGGGTTGTGGTCGTCGGTGTCAAGCCCCTATGCTTTCGAGTGGTTCGTGGTCGAAGGATTCAGCTCGATGGCTGCACCGGAGACCCTCGATCACGATTTCCGTCGCTGATAACGTGAACATGAGGAAGATCGGACGCATCTTGCTTTGGACGACGTTGGCGGCGATTCTGTGGATCGTCGCCGAAACGGCAATCTACGCTTATTGGGTTTATCAACTGCGCGACCACAATCCGCAAACGACAGCGCTCATCGAGCAGCGCGCGCGCGAAGCGCATGCACGAGGCGAAGAGCCAAAGAGGATCCAGCAATGGGTCCCGCTGGACCGCATTTCGGTCCATCTGCAACGCGCCGTGATCGCTGGAGAGGACCACAACTTCGCGACGCACAACGGCTTCGATTACGAAGCGATTCGTCGCGCGTGGGAAGAAGCGCAGCACGAAGCGGAACGAGAGGCGCGCGCTGAGGGCAACGCGGACCCGAACGATTGGATTCCGCCGCTGCCGACCTTCAAACGCGGCGCTTCGACCATCACGCAGCAACTGGCGAAAAACCTCTTCCTTTCAACTGAACGCTCTTTCTTGCGCAAGGCGCGCGAGGCTTTGATCACGATTCTGCTCGAGCGTGAGCTTACGAAGCGGCGCATTCTGGAACTTTATCTGAACGTGATCGAGTGGGGCGACGGGATATACGGTGCGGAAGCTGCCGCGCGATTCTACTTCAAAAAGAGCGCCGCCGATCTGGCGCCGCGCGAAGCCGCCTTTCTCGCCGCGATCATCCCTAATCCATTGACCGTCTTCAACCCACAGAAGAATCCGCGCCGCGTGGCCCGTCGTCAACGCATCATCCTGCGCTACATGTCGAACGTGAAGCTGCCGACGAAGTAAGAGGCCGAACAGCCCGGTCTTCTATGCCCTGTGCGGTTCGAAACCAGCGCCTCAGCGTCGCTGTCGAAGGAGGCGTCTCAATCACCCCAAAAGGGCAAAGCGGGCGCGCGGCAAAGAACGTGCGCGGCGCACAGACGAAGATGGGGGCAGGAACGCGGGCGGCGCAAGTTTTAGATGTCACTCGCGCGCGCCGTCGCCTTCATTCCTGCCCCGGATCACTTCGGCGTGCGTTTTTCAGCCCGCGATCACCTGCCTGAAACCGGTCGGTTGAATGAACTGGAACGATGGCGTGCCGGGGGGCAAGCGCGACGGGTTGTTGAACGTTGTATCGAAGGCCCAGTTACGAATCGGTGGCAAGTAGATCGTCGAGTCGGCGTGATATGGACCGAGCGCTTGCGTTGAACGGTAAAGCGGGATCAGCGAGCCGACGAAGTTCCATTGATAATTCCAGACTTCGAGAAAGCGTGGGAAGTTGTGCATGCCGCCGACAAGGCGCGATTCGTTATCCGTGCCGTTTTGCGTCTTTTGATCCGGCGCGCCGCCCAGTGCCGGCAGGTTATTGCCTGCGATGATGCCCGCGCGAACAGAGGTTCTGTCCATGATCGAGCTGGAGTTGGCATCGGCTTGACGGCGGGTGCCGCCTTCGGGGAAGAGGGCGCTCGAGGCGTCGAACCACGTTTTTGAAATCGGGAAGATGGCGTCACAGACGATCGAGGCGGGAACTTGGTTGCCCAAGTAGTAACACTGTTGCGACGGATCGTTCAGGGTCGCTCCGTTGGAGGGCTGGCAGTTGACGCCCGTCGTGTTGTAATTTCCCCAGACGTAGACCATGTTTTCGGAAGCGATGGTGATGCCTTTGGTGTTCGAGAGTTTGTTCGCGGCTCCCGAGATCATCAAGTTTTCGCCGTTGAACAGGCGCACGCCACGACGAAAGTACCTGACCTGAAATCCGTTTCCGCCTTCGACGCCGACGGCACGTCCGAGACGATCGCTGAGCGTCGCGTTGCTGGCTAAACTCCAGTTCGGGAAGCCGGGGCCGCTGAGGTCCGGCATTTCATTTACATCCTTCTGCAACGTCCCCTGTTTGGGTTGACCGTTTGCATCAGCGCCAGCGTCGATCACGTCTTCGCCCGGATCGAGCATGTTATTGGGGCCGTATACATCCTCGTTATCGACGATGCCATTGGTCATCGTGATCTGCTGTCCGGATGGCAGAATCTCCGTGCGCACACGGTCGCCGCGCCGGTCGGAGATGTAGACGACGTAGCCATCGGCACCGTTGATATTGGAGCTTACGGCCTGCGTTCCGCGCAGGAGGTTGTTGTCGTAAACGCCATCTAACCAGCGCGCGAGATTGCGCATGTTGATTTCGATGACGCTCGTCAACCCGCGCTCATAGATGGTGAAACGGTTGAGGTTTTCATTGATCCATGCCTCGCGCACGTTGTAAACCTGTATGGGCACGATGGTGTTCCAACACGGGCCGCTCGGACAAGGCGTATCGCCACGAACCGGGTTAGTGGTGGAGACGTTTGGGTCGTTGGGAGCATCGTCATCGAGGTTGGCCGGATAGCCGTTGCTCAAGGTACTGGCCGCGCGTAGGTATCCGGCGTTGCTGTCCAAGGCCGCGGTAGAGATCGCGGTGCTGTTGTTCGGTTTCAACTCTCCGTCGACCGCCCAACGACAGTATCTGATATCGAACAGATCGACCAGGCTCATTTTCCGACCATCGCGGTCGCGGCTTCCTTGCATGAAAGCGGCCCACAAAGGGCGTTGCAAATAGACGATGCCGTTCGGTTCGCCTTCGGTCACGCCGAGGCTCAAGATCTCGCGCGTGACATCGCGCGCGTTTCCTTGCGCGTCGACGATTTCGATCAGGATGCGGCCGCTAAGCCCCGCTCCAGGCGGGATGATCGGGCGGGGGCCGGAAGAGCCATCCGGATCAACGGCCGTCGCCTTGACTCCGCGCACGGTGTCAGCGCACTTTCTGCTTCCACCGTTCTCTTGTTGAACGCAAAAGCTGAGGTCGTTCGGGTCATACGTGCCGTCATCACGGACGCGGGCGAGCGCGCGTCCGCCATCGAGCGGGAGGGGATCGAACTGCGAGAGGTTGACGCCGCGCCCTGACGGGATGGCCGCCGCATCGCCTGTGACGTTTTCGTCGTCAACCAGAATCCTGACCACCGCCTTGTTATGATACCGGGATGGACCGAGAATCTCGTTGTCGGTCGGAAGGCGCCGTTTGATGATCTCGCGCGTCGGACTCCCACCGAGTTCGACCGGAAGACGCAACGGGGCGGCGCCGGTCGTGCGCGTCAGCAGTTGTCCGCCCAATTTATTCGCGCTGCCATCAGGCGGTGCGGTCGAGACGGTCTCCCAGTTAGGATTGACGGTTCCATCGGGCGAACCCGGGAAGTATCCACGCCCGCCGGGTTGCGCACCGGGGAGATTCGGTCCCATTTGAACGCTCCCCATGGTCAACGGAACGGTGAACGAACCGATCCTCCAGCGGACGTTGCCGCCATTGCTGGAACCGGCCAAGAACCTTCCGTTGCGCATCACGTCGCGCACGACCTCGTTGGCCGTCGTCACTTTGGAGAGGAAGGTGACGTCGCCCGTCAGATATATGTTCCCGTTAGCGTGAACGCGACCGTTGAAGGTGAAGGGCGGCCCCGGGTGAAGCTCGAGATCGCTGTCGCTAAACATGCCGAACTGGAAGAGGGGGATGAGGTAGTTGTTCATCTCGCGTTCGAGCCTGACTTGCACGCCCGTACGAACCATCGTCGCCGTCGAGGAGAGCTTATACGGTGTGACGGCGGCGTAGAGTCCGGCGAAGGGGCCGCTGTCGATCGTCACGCAAGGCCATTGACTATTTGGACAGCGCTGTTGCGAGCTGGCTCTCATCGCCGCCAGCGCGACGTTGTCGAGCGTCAACTGCTGCGTGAAGGAGAAGCCTTCCGCGGCCAATTCCGGTGGCGGGGAATTGGCGATCTGTACCAGATCGCTGTCGGTAGGCTGCAATTTCAGCGAGAAGAGCGCGCTGAAATCATTGGTCATCTTTTCGATTCCGGCAGCCGCCGCATAGAAGGTCTGCGTTCGTTGCAGATCGCTGCCGGCGATGTTCGCTTCGCTCGATACCACGGCCAGCACGGAGACGGAAATGGCCGCCAACAATGCCAAGATGATGAGTGCGGTGACGAGCGCCGCGCCGCGTTCGTCATCACGCTTCAAAGGGTAGGGATCTTGCGCTGGCAAGGTGATGCGCGCGGTCGCGAGCGCCGCGCCACGTTCGTCGTCTCGCTTCAATGGGTACTGATCTTGTCTCATGAGCCACCTCTTGAACGCGGAATTCATCAAGGCTGCAGCGCCTCGCGGAACTGCAGGTTGCGCACGCTGGTCCACGAGGTCGATCGGGCTTCCGGGCGCAGACCGTTGCCGATCGGTACGAGACGTTGCGTGCGCGCGCTGACGGTCGTCTCGACCTGTCTGATCGCACCCTGCTCGCTCGGCGTCGTTGTGCCCAGCGGTTGAGGGGTGGGCTGCCGTATTTGACCGTTGCCATCGGTCAAATTGAGTTGGTAGCGGAACTGCAAGGTCGTGACGTTTTCGGCGATGATGCTGTCGGCATAACCGAAGCCGCTATCGGTTGCTGCTCCGCGCGGGACGCCGAAGACTCTACGGATGAGTTGACCACGATCGTTGACGAAGTAATTGATCATGCGCATGCGCATCAAGGTCGCCGGCGCGGAAGCGGCCCCGCGTCCCGGACCCGACGGGCCATAGGCGACGTAGGCGAGCGAACCGCCGTTGCCCGGGTCGTTCAGGTTGTAAGGATCGCTGCTCGAAAATATGAGATTGGGTTGGGAACCAGGACTAATGTTCGTTATCGCGCCGAAAGTTGCGCCGTAGCCCGATGAGATCATATAGATCTCGCCGATCTGAAAGCGTCCGACGTCTGCCGTCGAGATGCTGACGTTGGCTCCCGAAGGCACGATCGCTCCGGTGGGAAGAGAGACGGGCGTGAAGGCGGGGTCGATCGAAAGGATCGTGATTCGATCCGTGCCGGGGAGTAATCCGACGGGATTCGTCGGCGAGGAAGAGGCGCTATCCGGCGTGATGATTGGGATAACGACAGAAGGCGAGTTGCTTCTGTTGACTGGGGACCGCGCGAGCAGCGACGTATTGCGCACCAGATATTGGCGGACGAAGTTTTCAGGGAGCATGATGTTATTGATGGTCTTCAACCCGTCGCCGGCGACGATGAGATCGCGCGTGATATACTCCTGCGCCGTGCGCATATTCTGCTGTGCGTCGGCCATCTCGAAAGCGGTGGTGTTCGTGCGCAAGGCATCGCGCAGCAGGGCGAAGATCGGCACGATGATGATGAGCAGCACGGCGAGCGCCACCATCAACTCGATGATCGAAAAGCCAGCTTCTCGCGCACGAGCGCGCTCCCAGCTCTCTGCTTCGCCGAACCTTTTCGCTTCACCTATCTTCTTCATCATCGGCTCCCATCGAAAAACGATCTCGATCGAGTTCTGCCTTCAGGCAGGTTGTGCGTCGCTTTAGCGGCGGAAGTTGCTGCGCGCGTCGTTGTTTAAGTAGCTCGTTCCGGTCAGCTCTTGCATCTGCCCGTTGTTTCCCGGAAAGCGCAGCGTCACCTGTACCCTCTTCAAGTTCGAGCTGAGCGGCGTGATCTGGATGCGCCGAAAGTAGTTCGGGACGATTCCGTTAGGGTCCGTCGGATCGTCGAGCGTCCCGTAGATGCCGTCGGGGCCGGGGTTGATCGAGACGGGGCGAAAATCGGCCGGGAAACCGGCGAAATTGATCAAGGCCCCGGTGTTATCGACCTGTCCGACGTTGGCGATCTGGCCGAAGGTCAATTGTCTAGTATTGCGCAAGGTTTCGACCTGTTCGAGCATGCTCGTGATCATGAGCTTCCCCGTCGTGACGTTTCGGCTCATGTTGTTGGCCACCAGGGCGTAGGTGATGGCGGCGGCGACGCTGATCAAGCCGATCAGCAAGATGGCCATCGCCACCACCGTCTCCATCAACGTGAAACCAGCTTCGCTTTGCGCTCGTTCGTCAACGCGGAATCTATTCTTTGTAGGCGTTCGCATTCGGGTCGAACCTCCAGATCTTGACTCTGCCCGCTGCCCCCAAAACAGAGATGGCCGTCGCCGTATATGTCGGGTAGCCCTGATCGTAGAAGAAAAGCGCGTAGTTTATCGGGAGTTGCGCGCTGTTGACGACGGAGCCGTCCGGCTGGAAGATGATTTCGACGCGGCCGCTTGCGAGCGGCGTGAAGCTGGTGCCATCAGGCAGCGTTGTTGGGGCGTTGGGTAAAGCGCCGTAGATGATCTCGCTCGCACTCAAACCGGCTACTGCCAGCGACACCGTGCGCACGATGCGATCCGGACTGGTGTTGCCGACGCCCACCTCACCGTTGTTGATGATGGTGATCTGCTTGGTCTGATCGTCGTAACGGAAAGTGTGTGCTTGGCGGGTGGACATCGCTTGCTGTCGCGCGTAGCGAAGTTGCGTCATGACTTCGCGCGCCACGCCGCCGAAGCGAAGTTGCCGCCGCGCCGAACTGATTTGCGGCAACGCGATCACGCTGATGATCGCGATGACCGCGATCACCACCAGCAGCTCGATCACCGACAACCCGCGCGCGTCATCCATGTGACAGACTCTTCCCTTCACGATCCCGCTCCTGTGTGAACGAACGCCCGTGCGGGCGTTGCGGCGTGATGATGAGCAAAAAACGTTCCACACGCGCCAAAAGCCCGTTTTCACCCGTCTTTTCGATCAGACTGAGAGTTCGGCTTCGCTTTCACTGTAACTTTAGGTAACAACGACTCGCCGCTGTTTCCACAAGGCATCCGGCGCGAGTTCGAGTGCCCGACGCTCTTCACAATCCGCTTGCTTTCGCTGACCTTCCCAAGTCCCTCAAAAAAGTGACCGGGTCCGCGGCGAGCCTCGGCGTTTGAATTTTCGCTGACCTTCTCAGACAACTTGAGGTCTTCAAGCAAACGGAAATTCAATCAACGTTTGAATCCTCGCTGACCTTCTCAGGTTCCCAAAAGCGAAGCGTCCGCCGGAGGAGCTTTGGCGGACGCTTCGGCGCGCAACTTTTTCGCTTTCACAGCGCGAACTCATGAGCCAGCTCAAGTTCCGTTTTGCGCAGTTCGAACCGCCCGCGCCCCAAGCTGCCGCCGGGAAGCAAGGCCAACATGACGAAGTAGTCGCGGCTCATCAGGCGAATGATGATCCACGCTCGATCAAAGAGGAGCACTTGTTCGCGCAGTTCGCCGAGTCCGATCTCCTTGCCGTTCTTCTGCGCGTTGCGGACGAGCGAGGTGAAGGTGGCGGCGGCGACATCCAAGTTGAGGTCTTGGCCTTCGAGGCGCATGACCTTTTCGACTTCGATGCCATCGGTTCCCATGATGATGGCGGCCACCGCTCCATCCGTTCGTTCGATGATCTCGTTGAGTTTTCGTCTGAACACGGTCGCTCACTCCGATTAGGGATCTCGTTCAAGCGTTGGTGCGGACCGACTCGGCGCCGCGTAGCCGGTCCGCACCGATCCACATCGCTACGGTCGCGCCGTCCCTCCTGAAGCGGGACGCGCTGTAGGCTGCGCCTCCGAGGGCGCAACCGGCACCGGCAAGACGAACTGCGGGACAGTAGGCGCTGGCACGCTCGGCGCTGAAGGCGGAACAGGCGTATTGGTCGGTGGATTGCCAAGCGGTACGGGTTGCGGGATGGAAATGGTCCGCGTGCCCGTGGAAGGCTGCACCGCTGTCGGGCGTCCCTGGTAATCTGGACGGTAGATCCGCGGCGTGATGAAGAAGAGTATCTCGTTGGTGGTGCGCGTCGTCGCGCGTCGCTTGAAGAGGTTGCCGAGCACGGGGATGCTCGATAGCCCCGGCGTGCGCGATTGATTCTCCGTCTCCGTATCGTCGAGCACGCCGCCAACCACGGTGGTCCCACCATCGGGGACGAGCACCTCCGTCTGCATCCGTTGCGTGTCGATGCCGGGCGTGCCCGTGGCGTTGGTGAAAGTCAAGTTGACGCTGTTCTTTTCGGCGACGATGCGCAAGACGACCGTGCCCGCGTCGGTGATCTGCGGGGTGACGGATAGACGTAGCGGAACCGAAACGAAAGTCGTCGTAAAGACCAACGCGCCGCCGATGGCGCCACCGCCCTGCGGCGTGACAACCGGAATCTGCGCGCCCGATTCGATCTGCGCCGGACGGTTGTTGAGCGTGGTGACGCGCGGCGTCGCGATGATCTTCGCTTGCCCCTTCTGTTCGGCGGCGGTCAGCAACGCGGTGATCTGTGCCGTGCCGATGATGCCGGTCGTCAAACCGATAACCGTGCTGGCACCAAGGGCGCCGAGCGAATTCAAGGGCGGCTGCCCGACGCCGCTCGGAATGCCAAAGGGATTCAATTGCGCTTTGCCCGTCTGATTTTGGCTGCCGCCGCCACCACCACCGCCGCCTTGATTGCCGATTTGAGATGGCAGCGTGCTGAACGATCCGCCTCCGCCGCGCGAATTATTGAGCGCGACGGCGGCCAACTGCACGCCGAGGTCACGGCTGAAGTTGCGGCTGGCGATGACGATGCGCGTCTCGATCTCAACTTGCGGCTCGGGCTGGTCCAACAAAGAGACCAATTGGCGGATCGCCCCGATGTTCTCCTTGACATCGGTGACGATCAACGTGTTGCTGCGGCCATCGACCTCGATGCTGCCGCGCCGCGATAGCCGACGCTGGACGATCGGCAAGATGCCTTGATCGGCACCGCCGGCGCCGCTGAAGGATGTGCCGGCGACGCTGCCGCCGACGAAGCCGCCCGCGGCGCCGGCCTGCCCGAGCGTGCCAACAGCGCGCGCGTAGTTCAAGCGGATGAATTCGGTGACCAACGGTGCTGCATCGAGCTGCGCTTCGCGGATCTTCTCTTGGGTCGCCGCTTCGGCAGCCAGCGTCTCCTGCGTGGCGACGCGCAGGATGTTGCCGTTCACTTCGATGCCCAAACGATTGGCACGCAAAATAGCGTCGAGCGCTACGTTCCACGGCACATCGGTGACGTTGACCGTCACGGGGACTTGGCCGACCGACTTATCGATGACGAAGTTGACCCCGTACTGCTCGGTGATGTAGTTCAAGATGTCGCGAATGTCGGCGTTGACGACATTCAGGTTGATCGACTCGCCGACGAATCCAGGTTGACCGTAGCGCTGCCCTTGCGATTGCGGCACCGCGCTCGATGGCGTGCCGCGCTGGGGCGTCTGCGCGCCGACGGAGAGAACCAAGGCGAAAATCAGCAAAAGGACGAGCGGACCTTTTGCGGAGCGAAAAGCAGTGAGATTCTCGTTCATTTGTTTCATCCTTCCAGCGACGATCGTCGAACTCGCCAATTGAACGCGGATCAGGCGCTCTCACCGCTCGTCGCCTTTGATTCGGAGCGCATGCCGCACGCCATGCGTTCGAGGCGAGCTCATCGATTCTGATCTAGACGAACAACTTCGGGCATCTGAACCAAGCGCTATTGCTTCGAGGACGGCTGTCTTTTCTCCGACTTCTCTTCGCTCTCCTTAGTGGGCGCGCCGGCGTCGGAAGAGTTTCGACTGGCCGTCATCGAATCGCTGACGGCATCGGGTTGACGCAGCGGCTTGGTCTCGACGACCATTTCGCGCCGCCCATCGCTCCACCGCTTCTCGCGGCGGAAAACAAGGCGGTTCTCCTCGACGGCGACCAATTGACCATCGAAGAAGAGTTCACCCGGATAGACGACATAAGTGAGCTTGATCGGAGTCGCTTCGACCATCGCAGCATACCCGCGCGGAGTGCGAAAGATGCCGACCACTTGCAGCTCGCTCAGCAGAAAAGCGGTGGTCGGTTTCGGTGCCGGTTGCTGCGCGTTGATTGCGGCCAATTTGCGCGCTTTGTAATCTTCGATCCGCTTCTGCAAAGCTGGTGGTTCGACAACGACGGGCGCGCGTTTGGTCAAACGTTCGACCGTCCGCGGCTTGTAGCGTGCGAACGGGTCGCGCGAAGTGGACCGATAAACGGAACTCGCCTGCTGGGCCGCCGCCTGCGCGACGAAGCCCCCCGCCAAGCAGATCGCCAGCAGGGCCGAAACGAGCAGATCGTTCTTCATCTTGAAACCTCCCCTCCCGCTGCGGAAGATTCACCGCGCCGTTGGCGTCGGTTGCGCCGCCGAGCGCGGTGGTTGCGACGTGGAAGCAGCTTGCTGTAGCCGCTCAGGCGACACGTAGTAGGCGGTCAGCAGAAACTGCGCGTCGATCGTGCGCGCCGAACCCTGTTCGGGCGCCGACAGAATGCGAAAATCGGTGATCGAAACGATGCGGTGATAAGTCGCCATGTCGGCGAAAAACTGTCCCAAGCTGTTGTAGCTGCCCGACACTTCAACCTCGATCGGTTTGCCCGAATAGAAGTCCTGATTGATGTCCTCTTTGGGCGTGAACCGACGCACCACCAAGCGCCCGCGCGCGTTGCGCAACAGCCCGTCCAAGATGTTAGTCAACTCACGCTGTTCGGGAAGCAACGCCTTGAGGTCTTCGTAATCAGCCATCACGCGCGCGTACGCGGCGCGAAACTCATTGATGTGCTGCATGGCGATCTGCGCGGCGGCGTTCTGGCGCTGGAGCTGTTCGGCTTGCTCGCGCAAATTGGCCGCCTCGGCACGCATGTCGCTGGTGACGAAGTACCAGAACATGCCGTAGATCAGCAAAGCCATCAAACCGAAGACGATGAGCTGTTGGTGCGCAGGGCGCTCGAGAATCTTTTTGAACCGGTTCATTCGTCACCTCCCTCTACTTTTGCGCTACCTGACCAGCAGCAGATTGTTGGTTCTGTTGTTTGTTGGTGGAAGTCTGCGGCGGCGTGTATTGACACTTGATCGTGAAGGTGACCGTCTCCGGTTTTTGAATCACTTTGCCGTCGCCGGCGCTTGTGGAAACGGGCACTTCCAACGCCTTGCGCTGCGTCTCGATGTTGACGTTGCTGAACAGACCACCGGAGAACTCGAGGCTGCGCCCGAACTCTGTAACGGACGTCTCGCTCGGCGAATCGCCACGGATGATCAGTTCTCCGCCCTTCTGCTCGATCGATTCGAGACGGAAAGTGTTCATCAGCGGCAACCGCTCGTTGATCGCCGATAGCACTGCGACCGGCCCCTGTTGCGAAGCGCGCAACTTGCGAATGGCCTCAATGCGCGCTTCGGTCTCCTTGATCTTCCGTTCCAGTTCCGCCTGCTCTTTTCTGATGGCGGCCATTTGTGCGGCGATCTGTTGCTGTCGCTCTAGTTCCCTTTGCGCTGCGTTTCGCTGCGCGTTCGCGCTGATGTAATCGAAAACCAACCCCAAAGCGAGCAACGCGCCGACGACGGCGACCAGCAAGTAACTTTGCGTCTCTTTCCTCGTTATGTGCTGCGGAACGGCCTCGATACCGCGCGGCCGGTCCGTCACCGAATTCAACAGGTTGATCTTGATCATCTCAGCCCTCCACTCCACGCAAAGCTAGGCCGACGGCGACCACCATCTCGGGGAAGAATTCGCGCATGTAGTCCGGATCGAAACGGCGCGCGTCGACGCGAACGCGGCGGAACGGATCGAGCGGCTCGACCGGGATATGCAGACGTTCCGCCAAACTCTCGGCCAACCCACGAAGCTTGGAACCGCCTCCAGCAAGGTAGATCTTCTCCACAACCCGCTCGCTCTCGTCCGTGGTCGCGCGATAGAAGTCGAAGGTCTTTTGCACCTCGAGCGCGAGCGCATCGGTGACATGAGCGAAGATCGCTTCGATCTGCTTTTCATCAACGCCGTCCGGTGCTGGACCACCGCGCTTGACCGATTCGGCCTGCTCGTAAGTCAGGCCGAGATCGCGTTGCAGCGCGGCCGTGTACTGATTGCCGCCAAAGCTCGCATCGCGCGTGAACATGCTGCGCGTGCCGCGCACGATCTGGATCGTCATGTTCGCCGCACCGATGTTGAGCAGGGCGACCGTCTGATCGGGACCGGGTAGATAGTTGTATTCGTAGCAATTCTGTAAAGCAAAGGCATCGACGTCGATGATAATTGGTTCTTTGCCCGCCAGTTGAATGGCTTGGCGACGGTTCGCGACGTAGTCGCGTTTACAGGCCGCCATCAAGACGAAGAGCGAATCGGCTCCAGCGCCAACCACTTGATAGTCAAGACAGACGTCGTTGATATCGAATGGGATGTACTCTTCAGCATGCCAGTCGATGGATTCATCGAGCTCTTCTTCGCTCATCTTGGGCACGACGATGTTCTTGACGATGACGGCGCTGCCTGACACGTTGGCAGCAACGCGCGTCGTGCGAATTTGGTTCGCGTTGAAGACTTCAGCCACCGCCTGCGAGACGGCGTTGAGTTCCATGATCTGACCATCAACCACGGTGTCGGGCGGCAACTGTTCATATCCGAGACCAGTCAAGCTGGCCTGCCCGGCACGCCCCTCGAGTTCCACGGCCTTCACCGCGCTCGATCCGATGTCCAATCCGACTATCCCTTTACGCGCAATGCTCTTCTTCAAGTTCAACATGAGTCATCCACTCCTCGTATGGCTCGAACGGACAACATTTCGGATGAAGAGGAGGCTGAAGCGACCGCACGCGAGTTCTTCTGCTCGCGCCGGCGACGACGCAGGCGAGCGCGCACGCGCCGCGCCCGCGAAGGTCGAAACGACCGGAGCTTGATCGACGGCTTCATCGCGCTTCTCCGCACGGGTGTTCGATAGAGCTTGAAGTGATCTGCATCTTCGAGAGTATGCGTGGCGCGCTCACGCCCGATGGGAAGATGACTGGGGCAAGGTGAACTGAGAAGGCTTCCACGGCGCACCGACGCCAAACTCGCTTCGGCAACCCAGCCAAGTCGGCACTGAAAGACCGACCCCCGTAGGTTTTGCGACCCCCGCTCGCGCGAGGTGTGCCCTTGTCGTTCAAGTTTCCTTGGCTCGGGCAGAAGCCCAAAACCGCAGGGTGTGCTGCGGACAACCTTCGCCGCCCGCAGACAGCCCAAAACTATAACGACCCGATTTAAAATTGTCAATCATTATTTTTAATTGTTTATCACGAGGCCCTCCAAAGGTAACGTGCCAACGGGCGCGGCGATGGCGCGAGGAGATGCGCTTTTCCGCCGTTTCACGCTTGGAGCGAGCCGCAGCATTGCAACTCCGCTGGGCTAAGCGAGCTTGGTTGACCTGCGAGTCGGTTGCAAGTCAACGCGCGCGCAGCAAATTTCCGGTGTGGCTGTTCTTGCCTTCGCTGGAGGCGGACGATAGGATGACTCTTCGTCGCAAGTTGACATCCTCCCCACGGCACGCAGCCGGGGGATTCCCGGAGGTGATCCGGGATGGTTCGCGCTTCATCGGGTGCTGCCCCGCACAGCGTAGCCATGCCGGGTCTTACGCTCCCTCCACGCGCAGACGGGG